>JAZQNG010000057.1:0-27838 GCA_045627205.1 Lachnospiraceae bacterium | reverse complement strand
TTCAGCTATAATTATTTTAATTGTGATATGGTTCAGTCACCTCACGGACGTGCTCAGGCTGTTGCAACAGGTATTAAGCGTGCTAAGCCCGAGGATATCGTATTTACATATCAGGGCGACGGCGACCTTGCTGCAATCGGTACATGTGAGACCGTTCATGCAGCAACACGTGGTGAGAACATCACCGTTATCTTCATTAACAATGCTATTTACGGAATGACAGGCGGACAGATGGCTCCTACCTCACTTCCCGGACAGATTACACAGACTACACCCTATGGTCGTGATGTAGCCACAGCAGGTTATCCCATCAGAATGTGCGAAATGCTTTCAACACTTGATGGTGTTGCACTTGCACAGCGTGTAACAGTAGACAATGTAAAGCATGTTAATGAGGCAAAGAAGGCAATAAAGAAGGCTTTTGAAAACCAGATTAACGGACTTGGCTACTCAATAGTAGAGGTTGTTTCAACCTGTCCTACAAACTGGGGTCTTGCTCCTGCAGACGCAATTAAGTGGCTTCAGGACAATATGCTTCCTTACTATCCTTTAGGTGTTTACAAGGATAAGGCTAAGTCATGTGCACCTGTTGCAGAAGAAGGAGGTACAAACGCATGAGTACAATGAACGTTTTACTGGCAGGCTTCGGTGGCCAGGGTATCCTTTTCGCAGGAAAGGTTATGGCTTATTCCGCACTTGTTGAAGGCAAGGAGCTCAGCTGGCTTCCTTCATACGGTCCTGAAATGCGTGGCGGTACATGCAACTGTTCGGTTGTTATTTCAGATAAGTCAATTGGTTCTCCTCAGGTTACCAATCCTGATATTCTGATCGCCATGAACCGCCCTTCGCTTGATAAGTTTGTTAATAATGTTGTTCCCGGCGGAATGATTATTATGGACAGCTCAACAATAGATGTTGATGTTGACAGAACCGATATTAAGGTATTTAAGGTTCCGGCAACCCAGATTGCGGATGAAAACGGACTTAAAGGTCTTGCAAACATTATCCTTGTCGGTAAGCTTTTCAAGGAAACAGGTTTTGTTTCGGCAGATAACCTTGATGCAGGTCTTCAGAAATGTATCCCTGCAAAGAAGGCTGCCATGCTTGATACAAACCGTAAGGCACTTGAAATCGGTCAGGCACAGTAAGACTTAGGGTATTTCAGGCCTTTACAGGTATCCTTGTCACTGTCGGACAGAATGGTCATGTATATCAGTACAGGATATATGTACGTGTGACCGGAAAGTGATTGGGACACCGTTTTACGTTGTAAATTAAATGTTAAAATTGAAAAAGAAATAAGGTGCTGTGCTCCTAATAAAGAGGAGGACCGGTGGTTCAGAAATGAGCCATGGTCCTCCTTTTTTCAAATTTATTTTGATTTTGCTATAAATTAATATATAATAATACTTGATGCGTGAGTTGTTTCTGCAATCGGATCCTTTTATTATTTGTTTTGGGAATTCTGATGATATTTTATAGATACCATCTGTACCCATTATGGTTCGATTTATGCATTTGGCGGCTGTACGGGACTTAAAAGCATAAGGCTTCCCAAAGCTGTTAAGCTGCCGGCGGATTCGGCATTTACTGGCTGTGATTCACTTAAGGCTATAAATTTCATATAAGAGGTAATAAAAACTTATCATGAAAAAACATATTTTGACATGTTTTATAATAATTTCGGTTCTTCTTACGGCATGTTCCGTTGTAAAAAAAGACGAAGTATCAGTTAATGAGCTTCCTGTGCCGGAAAATCAGCAGAATACTGCCACCGGTACTGAAAAGACCATAGAATATGAAGCAGGTTCTGATAACACGTTCGATAAAGCCGAAATAAAGTCAGAAGATAATTCAGAAGACAAGTCAGGGGATAATTCAGAAGATAAGTCAGAAGATAATTTAGAAGACAAGTCAGAAGACAACTCAGAAGATAAGTCAGAAGATAAGTCAGAAGACAAGTTGGAAGATAATATTGAAGACAAGTCAGGGGATAAGACTGGGGATATGTCGGAGGATAAGCCCGAAACTAAGCCGGAGAATACTCCTGATGGTAATTCAGATAAATACATTGATATTATTGAGGAACAGCAGAAAATATACACCGTGCCTGTTGTAAATATTTATACGGACGATGGAGAGCCCGTTGTTTCCAGAACAGAGTATAAGCATTGTGAAATTTTTACATCTAATGTTGAGGAAGAGAATATGCTTTACTGTGCTCCGGCGCAGATAAGGACACGTGGCAATTCAACGGACTATTATGGTGATGAGGATAAGGCCCGTACTGTGCCTGTACCATATAGGATTAAATTTGATGAAAAATGTTCCTTCCTTGGATTGAATGATGGGGCAAAGTGCAGAAACTGGGTCCTTTTAAAGACGAACTGGAATATTCTGACCGATGATATTGCTTTTGGACTTGGACGTATAATGCTTGAAGACGGTAATTACTGCTCGGATTCTAAAATTGTCCATGTATTTGTAAATGGTGAGGACCGAGGCTTATATACTGCCTGTGAACAGACTCAGGTAAACAAAAACCGTATCAATATATATGAGTGTCCGAAGGGCTATGAGGGGATAGATATCGGATATCTTGTTGAAATTGATAATTATTGGGAAAATCCGTATTTCACAATGTTTTACAGTAAGGAAACAGTGACCGACATAAACGGGAAGACTATGCCCTTTAGAAGAAATGCATATAGTATAAAAAGTGATATATATTCTACGGATCAGAAAAGGTTTATCACGCAGTATATTACAGGAACCTTTGATGTACTTTCAAAGGCAATTCTTCATGGAGAATTTTATGAACTGGATGAAAGAAACCAGCTGGTAGAGGCTGATCTGGAGAAGCTTAGAGCAGAGGATAACGAAGGCTGTACAAATGATGCCGAGCTTGTCATTTCTCAGCTTTTGGATCTGGATTCCGTTGTAGATACCTATCTTTTGCATGAAATAGTTATGAGCTATGATATTGGTGAAGGAAGCTTTTTTATGTGTGTTGATTTTTCAAAGGACAGCACCTGCAAAAAGCTGAGGTTTACTTCACCCTGGGATTTTAACTGGACCTTGTATGAAAATCCCGGAGGCTATGGCTGCTATGCAGGTACCTTTTGGGATGATGAGCTTATAAAGAAGTATGGGGAACGCTATCATCCCTGGTATATTATCCTTATGACACAGGAGTGGTTCAGAAACCGTGTTTGTGACAGATGGGAGGAGCTTCAGAATACCGGACTTATTCAGGAATTTCTTGATGCGGAAAAGGAAATGATACAGAACTATAGGTCTGATATAGAAAAGACTGAAAAATTCGGTACATATTATAAATCTGCCCAGAAGCTGATTTCCGATACGGAAAAAAGAATTGCCTGGATGGATGAAACCTATATTCAGAACAGATGTGAGAATATCCTTAAAACTAATGATACGGATGAGCCTCAAATATCTTCAGAAACTTCTGCGGATCCTTTAACAGATAAATAAAATAAGGACGCAGCATAACGGCTTTTTTCACGTCATCTGCTTTTAACAGTTCATTTACTGAGATGTAGGTGTATTTACTGTGATATTCATTCCTGAATACGGAATAGCCGGTTACTTCATTTATTTCCATTGGAGGAAACAGAAGAAAGCTTCCTGTATGTCTTGTATAACAGGTCTCGGGCGTTGCCTTTATACGTAGTGAGCTGTCAAGAAACCAGGAGGCATTTTTGTGTATTGCGGTGTCCTCACCCGGAAGATAATTATAGTCCCTGTAGTTTGAGTAAAAAAGCTTAAGTGTCATTTTTGTGCAGGGCAGCGTGAAACACAGTTCACCATTTGAGTATATATCCTCAGGAAGATTTTTTAATAAAGCTTTTTGAAGGATAAAATCATCAAGTATTTTCGAAAGCGAAACAGTAATGTCAATATAGCCCGTAATTTCAGCGTCTGCATTTAAATTCTGAATTATGGGCATGTTTTTTTCCGGATTTATATCCCTGTATACTAAATTTACGGAATATGAACCATAGTTGTTTAAACCATCAATAAACCGTATCAGACCGCACAGCTTCAGCATTCCGACAAGATCCTCGTGGCCATGGTTCAGTATGGCATTATATGTATAATCAATATCTATATTTCCAAGCAATGAAAGACCTGAATCAGGACAGGTGGAGAAGTCTTTTTCGAGAAAGTGTTTTTTATCCGAAATCAAAGTGCTTTTCAGTCTGTTCCTGGCAGTTTTTGATGCTGCAAGATATGTAAGATACAGGGTTATCAGCTCCTTACCGCTAAAGGATTCATTTCTTTTATAACCGCAGAAGAGCTCAAGATTTACCTGCTTCATGGATTTAAGGTTTAAAACATTTTTATAGGGGGAAATATATTCATAGATATCGATACATTCATTTACAGTGAAATATTTTTTAGTGGAATATAGAGCATATCGTGAATTAATGAAGCCCATGTCGAACCGTCTGCCATTGTAGTTTACAAGATATCTGTGTTCAACGGCAGTTTTTTTGAAGTCCTCAAGTAACGGACCTTCCTCGCTTATATCTTCGCTAAAAAGCTGTGTCAGCATAGTTTGTCCGTTTTCCACACATATATAGCTTATCAGATAAATATAGCAGCATTTTATATCAAGACCTGTTGTTTCTATATCGAAAAAAAGGAAATCGGAAATAAGGGCATTCTTTTTTAGAAGCCCGGCTATAGCTGTAAATTCCGTATTTTCCTCGGGGGTAAGCTGACAGGTGTATTTTTGCATTATTCTATAATCCTTTATTATTTGGCTGTGAGGGCTTTTAAAACACATAGTAGCAAGGTGTGGTGAAAGAACAAATTTTTCCGCCATCTGTAATCATCATATAATATTTTATGCGTATTTTCAATGTTTATTGTGAATGTAGCTGCTTTATATTTTGCCTCAACAATGTAGTGATATCTCACTGTGTATTAATAAGGGGCTTATGAAATGGGATGGAACTGATCGTGAACAGTAACAAAAATCATAAAAAATTCACAATTGAGGTTAAAAAACATATTTCTCTTTAATATATTATGTTGTATAATAAAATTTGGGATTATTGGATTTAAAGAGCTTGTTTTATGGAGGTTCCGGTATGAAAAAGAGTCAGATATTTAAGCTTTTATTTAGTTTTCTATTGATTGTTTCAGTAGCTGTTGCAATTCCCGTTTCTGTTTATGCAAAAACCAAGGTTCAAACACCTTCGATTACCGTAAAAACAAACGGAGAGAATCCTAAAATCAGCTGGAAGAAAATTGACGGTGTAACAGGCTATAAGGTATTTCGGAAAACCTCCACGGATAAAAAATGGGTGAAGGTTACAACGACATCAAAAACAAGCGTTACCGACAAAAAATGGGATGCTGCAGAGGGCTCGCAGATATCATATATGGTTAAGGCATATGTGAAAAAGGATGGAAAAACAACCTGGAGCTCAGCATCAAAAACAAAAAAATGGAGTGTTCCCGAAATAAAGATGTCTGCCGAGGAGGTTTATGAAAACTGTTCGGAAAGTGTTGTCATGATAGAAGCTGAGCTTCCGCGTAATATAATCAGTCAGGGCTCCGGATTTTTCATTGATTCTCATACGATTGTTACAAATTATCATGTTATTGATAGTGCATATGCTATATACATTATTCCTAAAGAGGGAGAAAAATATGAGGTCTCAAAGGTGCTTGGCTATGACAGCCAGCTCGATATTGCCGTACTGAAGGTTTCAAAATATACGGGAGAGCCTTTGACTCTTAATACACACGGGGTGAAGGTCGGTGAAACTGTTTATGCGCTGGGAAATCCCATCGGACTTACAGACACGTTTTCAAATGGTATAGTTACAACTGCCAGCAGAAAAAGCAACGGACAGGATCTGATTCAGATTAATGTTGACATTACAAATGGAAGCAGCGGAGGCGCACTTATCAATTCCTTTGGTGAGGTAATCGGAATTACCTCCAGCGGATACGATGGAACACTTCTTAATTTTGCAATAAATATTGACCAGCTTCAGCTTGTCGACCTCAGCAAGCCTATGACTGTTGAAGAGTTTTACGGGTCAGCGGATGCTGAGTCACTGCTTATTGATATGATTATGAATAATAATCCTGAATATGACAGCAGAAATGACCAGTATTATCTGTATTACCGCAGTCCAAGAGGACGTGTTGAATACTGCATTATCTATTCGCAGGCAAGTGGAGAAATCTTTTTTGAACGGGTAACTTCAAATTCAGATGTAATATCGTTGTTTTCAGGAGATGAGAACTATTTAATCGGCGGATATTACTATTATAGCAGTTATAATATTGCTGATTACAGTATGTTTGCTTCTGTTAATGCAGCAAAGTATACAGGAAAGGTTTCACAGCTTGAAATTGAAGATACTGAAACTACGCCGGATGACTTAACTGATGCAATGCTTGATATGATAAATACTGCATTTGCCGATTACCTTGGATGGCTTGAAAGTGTATTTGAGGTATATGAGCCGCGACTTTCACTTGAAAAGATAGGGTTTAGCAGCTTTAAGGCTTCGTGATAATTATTTTTAAAATCGGATTTTTATGTTAGTGATGTGAGAAGTGCAGTCGTTTGCTTTTTGCATGGGGGAAAATTAATGAGAAAAAAGTATTTTTGTAATATTGTTCTTTTTGCTTTAATGTTTATGGCTTGTTTTGCTGCTGCCGGAGTATTTGAAAGCTATGCAGCAACAATGTGTCAGCACGATGATAAGAAAAAGGTTATAGTTCGTACTGCCAATTGTAAACAGGCCGGATTAACCGAATATCGATGCAGCAAATGCAACCAGCTGATGCATTCATCTACTACGCCTAAAATATCAATTCATGGCAGTACACATATGGAGAAAAGCGATGCCTCATGTACTGTTAACGGATGGACGAAGGTCATATGCGATGTTTGTAATTCTGTTCTAAGTAACACGGTTATAACAGCTACGGGACATAAATATGCAGACCAGTATTGGGCAAGCGCACCTAACTGTACACTGGCAGGAGGAATGGTTCAGAAATGTTCGGTATGCGGAGATACAAGAACAGATGCACGTTCCGCATATGGTCATGATTATTCTGTTTATATTGGTGAAGTTGATCGTTCTTGTACATCTGACGGATATTTGGAATATAAATGCAGCAGGTGTTCTTCACGTGAGTACAAAAATCTTGAAAAAGCTTTTGGTCATTCATATGAAACAGTTACTGTTTCTGCTACATGCTATTCTGAAGGTTCGGTAACGGATGTATGTAAAAGATGTTCTGATACAATAGTAAAATCAACAACCCCTAAGTTAGCTCATAAATACAATGAAAGTGTATATTCAACCGTTACGGCACCAACCTGTACAAAGGAAGGTACCGGCTGCTGTTATTGTCAGTATGGATGCAATAATTATAAGGTAGTATCGATTAATAAGCTTGGTCATTTCCTTAAGGAGACAAAGCACGAGGCTACCTGCGTAAAGGATGGATATATTGAACAGATATGCCAGAGGTCGGGCTGCAGTTATAAAAAGACTACAAAAACTGACAGTGCACTTGGTCATCTTTATGATGAAACCCAATATACTGTAGTTAAAGCTCCGACAACCGAGGCTGCAGGCATAGGATATT
Source organism: Lachnospiraceae bacterium (assembly GCA_045627205.1). GTDB lineage: Bacteria > Bacillota > Clostridia > Lachnospirales > Lachnospiraceae > RUG11977. The sequence continues at coordinate 20,185 of JAZQNG010000057.1, read as the reverse complement.
CATACTGTCTCCGCAAGGACTGTTCAAGCTATAAACAGGTTACAATTCCACGTGTGAAGGAGAATACGGACAAGAATGATACTGATGATAAAAAGAACTGTACCCATACAGGAACAGTAAAAACCGAGAAGGAGGATTCTACCTGCTACAAGAAGGGCTTTGTGCGTCAGTATTGTACATACTGTAATGCTGAATTAAGCTATACAACAATTGATAAAAAGGACCATGTCTGGGATAAATCAAAGGGAGTAAAGGTTTCGGATTCCACAGGCTATGCCGTATATGAATATCCATGTGTGAACAGTCCGAAGTGTACTGCAAAGACAACTGAAACAATAAAGATTGAATATCCTGACGACAAGGATGACGATAAAAATAAAGAAAGCAGTGAGGAGCTTTGTAAAAAGCTTGGACATGAGTGGAATGGACAGAGCAAGGATATTGTGGACTCAACATGTTATAAAGAGGGTTATTGGCGTTATATCTGCTCAAGATGTGGAAAAGCATTCGGTGAGAAGTATATAATTGAGAAGAAGGCTCATAATTTCGATTTTAATAATGGAAAGCTTATATCTTCATCAGCAGGTTTTGAAGTGTACCAGTATAAGTGTACTAATCCCGGATGCAAAGAAACTTATCAGAAGGAAATACATACAAAATTTGAGCCGGAAAAAGACGATCCATGCGTAAATGGTCATATTTCCAATTCGAGCAGTAAAATTACTGTTCCTGCAACCTGTAAAGAGGAGGGCTATTGGGTTTTGACCTGTTCACGATGTGGTATTGAACTTGGTAATCGTACGGTTATTCCCAAAAAGGAACATGTATGGGATGAAGGAACTCTTTCACAGACAGGTTCCGGTTATAATACATATGTTTATACCTGTATAAACTGTGGTGAAACATATTCTGACACAAAGTCTACAATGTATGACATTAAAGAGGAACAGGATCCCGGTAAACCTCAAATAAATAAGTGTCCTGATGGAAAACATAACTGGAGTGAATGGGATGAAAAAACAATAGCTACCTGTCAGCATGGTTCTTTTAGTATAAGAACCTGTCTGATTCCGGGATGTGGTACTGTTGAAACGTCTACATCTCCAATTGGTTCTCATCAGTATAAGGAAATAGATGTTCCTTCTACCTGTATCAAACTTGGATATACCTGCAAGGAATGCTGTTTCTGTCAGAAACAGATCAATATAAAGAAAAAGAAAAAACTTGCAAAGCATGACTATTCAGACTGGAGTACCGACCAGGTTGAAAGCTGCTATCAGGTCGGATATTATCACAGACAGTGCAGCTACTGTAAAAAATATGATTATAAGCAGGTAGCAGTACTTAAACATGTTCCTAAACATGAACTGAAGATTATAAATGCCTCCGGTAAAAACAGTGCCGGACTTGCATCAATGGTATGCAAGTATTGTGATGCAATGATGGGAGATAAGATTGTTCTTCCCGCAGTTGCTAAAAAAATAACAGGTTGGACCATAGAAGCAATTGTTTCAAGTGGTGTTCTTGAAAAAATCGGCGCTGAAGCAGTCGGTGAAGTGCTGAAAATAGTTGCTACAAATTCCTTGGGAGAACCTGTAGCACAATTTCTTGTTTCAACAGGAGTTCCTTATGAAATTGCCGTCGAGGCAGTCAAGGATACAGGAATAGTAATAATAAACTCTACAAAAACTCTTGTTAAATATGGTTTGGAGATTGTTGATAAGGGACTTCGGATTGTTGAAAGAGAAATTGAAAAACCTTTAGAAGAAGTAAAGAATAATAGTGATGAAAAGAAAAAGAAACAGCAGAATGCAAAAATAATTTATAATTCAAACGGTGGTTCAGGCAATATGCAGCCTACCACGGTAAACTCTTTAGGAAAGCTTGTTGTTATGCCCAATCAATTCTCTGCCCCTAAGGGCTATGTATTTGATTCATGGAATACAAAGGCGAATGGCAAGGGTAAAAAGGTTAAGGTTGGAAAGAGCTACAGCAACAGAACTGAAGATTTAGAATTATATGCGAAATGGAAGCCCATTAAATATACTGTATCATTTGATTTGGCGTGTGAAGTAGAAAGTGGTAATGAAATTAATCCTATTCAGTTTACATATAGTGATGAGGCCAATGTTTCATTGCCGATTCCCGAAAGAAAATATTATAAGTTTAACAGCTGGTCGGGAATAGGTTCTTCAGGGAAAATATACATAAAGGCTGAGGATTGCAGTCCTAATAAGATTCATGCTTTATCCTCGGTTAACGGGGAGAAAATAACGCTTACTGCTTCCTGGACTCTTGAGGATGATGCATATGAAATTGTTTTCAGGACAGATCTTATTCCTCCGAATGTTAAGCTTATCAGTGGTAAAGCCCAGGCACAGACTTATCCGGGTAAAATTGGAGACGTAATTACTCCGTATAATCTTCCTGAATCTGAAAATTACAGGATTGTCGGTTGGGACCTTGTGAATATTAATAGTAATAATAATATGAACCTGACATGGGAGGATTGCCCGATTAGTTGTAAACCGGCAGGTGCTGAGCCTGATTACATTGGTATTTCTGATGTTAAACAGTATAAAGTAATGAAAGATCATATAAAAAACGGTAAAATTGTACTTTATCCCGTATGGGAGGACAAGCGTACATATGATTATTCAGGTGCTTATTATGTAAAGCAGTCGTTTTATTATACGATTGGTTCAGCGGGCGGGCTTGGCAGTTCCGGTGACTATGGAATTGATGATACTACGATGAATTCTTACAACTCAGGTATTTTTAATTCTGTAACCTGTATTCAGGGTGGTATTATCGTCCTGGATAAGGACGGTTATCTTATTTTGGATAATAAGGTATCCGGTTTTAATGTAGTATCAAGCGGATATTTCCATTGCCTTGAAAAATTTACATCTACAACAAATTATAAGCCGGAAAATCTTGGTTTTCTGACTACATCAGGAATATGGCTTAAGACCTCACCGGGCAGAACAACAACTGTTCTCGGAAGATTTACTTATGACACGGAAAATATATTAAAGCAATTAAATCTGTTAAAGAGTAACAGCTTAGACGGAAATATTGACGGCTTTAACGTTCTTGATGTTACTGAAGAATATGCTAATCTTCCTGATGATGTTTTCTGGGAAACAATTAATAAGCCCTTCCTCGATGCAGCTGTTGCCAGAAAGGATGTAATTATATTAGCTACTGATGAAAGGTATTTTATAAAGGAGGATGGTACTGAATCAATTTATTACCGTGAGTATAAATATCTGACTGATTCGGTTGAAGACGGAGGACTTGGTTTGACTGTAGAGGAATACACCGTTGTTTATCCATAAGGAATACATCGTTGTTTATCCATAACTTGATTTATTATCATAATTGATGTAAAATAAACTATCTTTGTAATTTAGAAAGGTAGTTTATTTTTTGGTTTTATGAGAGTTTCAGAGCGTATTAAAAAACAACAGAAAACGGGCTTTATAAAGACCTATCTGAGTGGTGCCATCCGTGCAGCAGTAATAGCGGTTCTGCTTATGCTTCAGTTTGGCATTGTGTTCGGACTGTCTTATTGGATATATACCGGTTTTTATGTTTATATTGCGATTACGTTTATAAGTATGTTTGTTATTGTCGGGCTTGTAAATAAACGTACCAATTCGGCCTTTAAAATCGGCTGGCTTGTGCTCATTACACTTATCCCGCTTGCAGGACTTATGATGTATGTCCTTTGGGGAGCAAACAGAAGCAACAGGATTAAAAAACGTAATCTGTCACATATTAAATATTCCTACAGGTTTATTGATTCTGAAGATAATATTAAGGACGAGCTTTTTATTATGGGTGAGTCCCGTACAAAAATTGCCGAATATCTGGAAAACAATCATTTTAAGCTTTATAAAAACAGCAATATGACATATTTTCCCTTCGGTCGTGAAACGTTTGACAGTATTGAAGAGGATCTGAAGAAGGCAGAGCACTTTATATTTATTGAGTTTTTTATTGTGGCGGACGGTATCCTTTGGGAGCGAATCAAAAAAATACTGCTTGAAAAGGCTAAGCAGGGTGTTGAAATTAAGTTCCTTTATGATGATTACGGCTCGATGTTCCGTACGGGAAAGCAGCTTTGGAAGGAGCTTCAGGATGCAGGAATAGAGACTGCCGAGTTCAATCCCATCGGAAAATATCTCGACAAGCTTTACCTGAACTACAGAACGCATCAGAAGATAGTTGTAATAGACGGTAAATACGGCTATACCGGTGGCTTTAATCTTGCGGATGAGTACACAAACGAGATAGAGCGCTTCGGTGTCTGGAAGGATAATGGTGTGCGTATTGAAGGAGAGGGCGTATTCGGACTTACCTGCACCTTCCTTCAGATGTGGTGCATGACTGTTGAAAAGGATGCTGAGGATTATAATTTATACAGATATTCCTTTAATGACAGCGAAAAGAGCAGGCTTAACCCGGAAAGCTTCTGTCAGATCATTTCGGACGGACCTGCAAACAATCCCAGCAATCCTATAGCAGATACATTAATGCAGCTGATTTTTAATGCAAAGGATTATCTGTATATCACAACGCCTTATCTGCTTTTGGACGATGATATTGAAAATGCCCTGATTATTGCTGCGTCCAGTGGTATTGATGTAAGGATAATCACACCCGGCGTGCCTGATAAAAAGCTTGTATATCATCTGACGAGATATAATTACCGGAATCTTTTGTCAAACGGTATTCGTATTTTTGAGTATACACCGGGCTTTATTCATGCAAAAACATATATTACAGACGGATGCGGTATGGTCGGCACAATGAATCTCGATTTCAGAAGCCTGTTTTTGCATTATGAATGTGGTGTATTTATGTGGAATAAGCAGACTGTTGACGATGTAAAGCAGGATATTCTCCAGACTGTTGAGGAATGTCATGAGGTGACTTATACGGAATGGAAGCACAGACCGTGGTATGTGAAAATACTTACTCCGTTTTTCAATCTTTTTTCAAATCTGATGTAACGGTAACGGCTTTGTTCAGTGTTTCCTTTATGGCTTTTGGTGGAGGAATTTATGATCTGCATTTGTAAGCATTGCTTGAAACAATATGTGTATAAAAATCGTTATACCGCAACCTGCGATGAATGCAGGGATGTGGATAATATGATATTTGCCCAGATAAGTGCGTATCTGAAAAATTTTCCGAACAGTAATGCGCTTCAGATTGGGGACGCACTTGGAATTAAGCCTATGATTATTGTAAAATATATTGATGAGGGAAGACTTTGTACGAATAATGGTACATTTTCCATAATTCCGGATTGAATACTGTGATATGAAAGGTATGTAATAATATGATTTCTTATCTTCGAGGAAATATAATTGACTGGACCGAAGACGGTGTTGCGGTGCTTGAGGTAAACGGCGTGGGCTATGAAATAAACGTTCCTGCCCGTTCCCTTGGAAGAATCAGTACTGCAAAGGAGGAACTTGAATTCTTTACATATATGTCGGTAAAGGAGGACGGAATCAGTCTTTTTGGCTTTGATTCAAAGGAGGAAATGCAGCTGTTTAAGAAAATCATCAGTGTTAGCGGCGTTGGCCCTAAGGGGGGGCTGAGCATTCTTTCCTGTATGAACCGCGAGCAGTTTATCAATGCGGTTTTAAGTGATGATGATGCAGCAATTTCAAAGGCAAACGGAATAGGTAAAAAGACAGCCCAGAAAATAGTTCTTGAATTAAAGGACAAATTCAGCCTTGCTGATGCCTTCGGAAGGGCAGCTGTTTCGACTGAGCTTCCTGCTTCAATCGGAATGGATTCAGAAGAAATCAAGTCGGTACGTCAGGATGCCATTGCTGCACTTGTTGCACTCGGATATACCAATTCCGAATCCATGAAGGCTGTCCGGTCTGTTGAAATTACTCCTGAAATGTCTGTTGACAGGGTTTTAAAGATTGCATTAAAAAATATCTGATTGAGGTAACAGCTTATGCCCAGAAGAATGATATCAACTGAATATACTGTAGAGGACAGCTCTATTGAAGGCACCTTAAGACCTCAAATGCTTGCTGATTATATCGGACAGAGTAAGGCAAAGGAAAATCTGAAGGTATATATTGATGCTGCAAAACAGAGAAAGGAAGCGCTTGACCATGTGCTTCTTTTTGGCCCCCCCGGACTTGGTAAAACAACACTTGCGGGAATCATTGCAAATGAAATGGGCGTCAATATGAAAACTACAGCCGGTCCTGCTATAGAAAAATGTGGCGATATGGCATCTATACTCAATGACCTTCAGGAGGGGGATGTTCTTTTTATCGATGAAATCCACCGCCTGAACCGACAGGTTGAGGAAATGCTGTATTCTGCAATGGAGGATTATTATATTGATATTGTGATCGGTCGCGGAGCATCGGCAAAATCAATCAGGTTTGACCTTCCGAAATTTACACTTGTTGGGGCTACAACCCGTGCCGGAATGCTGACAGCTCCCCTTAGGGACCGTTTTGGCGTGGTCAGCAGGCTTGAATTTTATACAATTGATGAATTAAAGCAGATAATTCACCGTTCTGCAGAGGTTTTAAAGGTTGAGATTGATGATGCGGGTGCACTTGAGCTTGCACGGAGGTCACGCGGTACTCCAAGACTTGCCAACAGGTTCTTAAAGAGAATGAGGGATTTTGCACAGGTGAAATACGATGGTAAAATAACGCTTGAGGTTTCAAATTATGCTCTTGACCTGATGGAGGTAGACAGACTGGGACTTGATAATATCGACCGTGCCATTTTAAATACAATGATTGATAAGTTTAACGGTGGACCTGTAGGAATAGAAGCCATTGCAACCACAATAGGAGAGGATTCAGGTACGATTGAGGATGTTTACGAGCCCTATCTGGTCCAGTCGGGTCTTGTTGCACGTACTCCGAGAGGCCGTGTCGTTACTAAGGATGGATATTTACACTTTGGGCTTGTAAAGCCTGAGGTCTGAAGCTTGTTATAAATTTTATGTTAAGGTCTGGTGATTTGTATGTATGAGATAGTTTTTAAACAGGAGTTAAATCCTACGGTTACCCTGATGAAAATCATGGCTCCGCTTGTTGCTGCGAAGGCTGAACCGGGACAGTTCATTATTCTCAGGGTTGATGATGAATCAGAAAGAATTCCGCTTACCATTGCGGATTATGACAGGGAGAACGGTCTTGTTACCATTATTTTCCAGGTTGTCGGTGCTACTACCTTTAAGCTTAACAGTCTTTCGGTAGGAGATTGTCTTTCAAGCTTTACAGGTCCCTTAGGACGCGCAACAAATACGGACGGACTGAAAAAGGTTGCTGTTGTCGGAGGCGGAGTCGGCTGCGCCATTGCACTGCCTGTGGCTGCAAAGCTTCATGAAAAGGGCTGCCATGTGGATTCGATTGTCGGCTTCAGAAGCAGGGATCTTGTTATTTTGGAGGATGAATTTAAAAAAGCCAGTGACAGACTTTTTATAATGACGGATGATGGCAGCTATGGTGAAAAGGGACTTGTAACAGACTGCCTTAAGAGCTGTATTGATAATGATACTCAGAATGAGGACTTCAAAAATCTTGCCGGCTATGATGAGGTTATAGCAATCGGTCCTCTTATCATGATGAAGTTTGTATGTGCACTGACAAAGCAGTATTCAATTAAAACTGTTGTCAGCATGAATCCCATTATGATTGATGGAACAGGTATGTGCGGGGGCTGCCGTCTTACAGTAGGCGGAGAGACCAGATTTGCCTGTGTTGACGGTCCTGAATTTGACGGACATCTTGTAGATTTTGATGAGGCTATGAGCAGAGGCTCAATGTATCGTGATTTTGAGCGAAAAGCCTATGATGAAGCCTGCAATCTTATGAAAGAATGATTTTTCCGGAGGTTTGCTGTTAATATGCCTGATATGTCTATGGTAAAGAATCCCATGCACTCTCAGGAGCCTGAGATTCGTAATAAAAATTTTAAAGAGGTTGCCCTTGGGTATACCGAAGAAATTGCAGCAGATGAGGCTGACAGATGCCTTCACTGCAAAAATACTCCCTGTATCAGCGGCTGTCCGGTACAGATCAATATTTCGGAGTTCATACGTAAGATATCCGAAAAGGATTTTACAGGTGCTTATGGTATTATTTCTGAATCCAGTTCACTTCCTGCAGTATGCGGACGCGTCTGTCCCCAGGAGAGCCAGTGTGAATCTAAATGTACAAGGGGAATAAAGGGCGAACCTGTTGCAATAGGCAGACTTGAACGTTTTGTTGCCGACTGGCATGCCCAGAATCCTGATGACTGCGAAAACAGAATACCACAATCAAACGGACATAAGGTTGCCATAATAGGTTCAGGACCTTCAGGTCTTGCCTGCGCCGGTGACCTTGCCAAAAGAGGGTTTGATGTTACTGTATTTGAAGTACTTCATACAGCCGGAGGTGTTCTTGTTTACGGTATTCCGGAATTCAGACTTCCCAAAAGCATTGTTGAACGTGAAATAGACGGCCTGAAAAAGCTTGGCGTAAAAATAGAAACGAATATAGTTATTGGAAAAACACTTACTATCGATGAATTGAAAAATAAACTTGGGTTTGAAGCTATATTTATCGGTACAGGAGCAGGACTTCCCAGATTTATGAATATTCCGGGTGAAAATCTTAAGGGCGTTTATTCGGCAAATGAATTCCTTACCCGTATTAATCTGATGAAGGCCTATAAGGAAAATAATGCCACTCCGATTATGCATGCTTTGCGTACTGTTGTTGTCGGTGGCGGAAATGTAGCGATGGATGCTGCAAGATGCGCTAAAAGACTTGGTTCAGATGTTACAATTGTATACAGACGTTCACTTGAGGAGCTTCCTGCAAGGCGTGAAGAGGTTGAGCATGCAATGGAGGAGGGAATTGAATTCCGTCTGCTTACAAACCCTGTAAGGATACTTGGTTATGAAAATCCCGACGATAAAAGGGACCCGAAGAACGGCTCGGTTGTCGGAATTGAGTGTCTGCAATGTGAGCTTGGTGAGCCTGATGAAAGAGGCAGGAGAAGTCCTGTTGAAATTGAAGCCTCGAATTTCTCCTTTGAATGCGATTGTGTAATCATGGCTATCGGTACATCTCCGAATCCGCTTATCAGGAACACAACTGAAGGAATTGAATTCAGTAAGCGGGGCGGAATAGTAACGGATGATGACGGACTTACATCAATCGATGGAATTTATGCCGGCGGTGATGCAGTAACAGGTGCCGCAACAGTTATTCTTGCCATGGGGGCAGGTAAAAAAGCTGCTGCAGCCATAATAAGGAGCTTTGATGAACACACAACTTGAAGAATACCGTAATCAGCTTGACAGTATTGATTCCCGGATAACTGAATTGCTGCAGAAGCGGTTTAATATAACTGACAATATTGGAAAATACAAATGTGAACATGGCATTGCCATAAACGATCCTTCAAGGGAGGGGATACTTCTTGACAGGATTCGTAAGCTTTCAGGCGAATGCTATGCGGATTATATATGTGCCTTATATCAGAAACTGATGACTGAATCGAAATATTCACAGAGCAGGGTGATTTATGGAAATTCTGATATATTTCTTGTAGGAATGCCGGGGTGCGGTAAATCCACGATTGCAGGTAAGCTTTCGGATAAGCTTTGCGGTGAGGATATAGATCTGGATGATTTGTTTATGCATGAGTATGGATTTACATGTGCTGAATTCATTGTTCAGTTCGGTGAGGATGAATTCCGGAGAAATGAATCCCTGCTTCTTGATGAGGTCATTAATAGAATTATTGAATTAAGGTCTCATTATGATAATTCACCCTACATCATATCCTGCGGTGGTGGCACTGTCATCAGAAAATGCAATACTGACCTTATGAAAAAGCATGGAATCATAATCTATATTAAACGTGATAATGCGCTTTTACAGATTGAGGGACGCCCGCTTTCCGAAAAGAACGGAATTAACAGTATTTATGAGGCACGCCATAAGCTTTACGAGAATTGTGCGGATATCGTTGTGGATAACAATACAGATATTGACTCTTGTGTTGATCTGATTGCCGCTAAGCTTCAGAGCTATAAGGGAATAGTATAAATCATCTGCCTGAATAAGGTGTATGTCTATAGGCTGGCAGTGATTCGGAGAAGTATGATGAAGGACGATTACAACAGCAGATTTATCAATGCCTTGACCAACATTGGTAATGCACTTTTGCTGAATATTTTATTTATAGTTTGTTCCATCCCTTTTTTTACGCTTGGAGCCTCGCTGAGTGCATATTATTACGCAATGGTAAAGGTTGTCAGACGCGGACGGAGCTACGCCTTAACTGAATTTTTCAGGGAATTTAAGCGCAGCTTTTTGAAGGCAACCCTGTATACGCTGCTTATTATTGCTGCAGGTTTCCTGTTCTGGTTTGACCGTGAATGTTTTGCATATAGCGGCCGAAGATATGCCTTTGTAGCTGTTGCGGTTCTTGATGTGCTTGTGATTATCCTCGTTTTTTTCCTTGTATGGATTTTTCCGGTGGTTTCGCGCTTTAAGGGAAGCTTTAAAAGTCTTCTGAAATTTACATTTGTGATATCCTTTAAGCATATTTTATTTACAGTGCTTCTTATTGCCGGATTTGCTGCATGTATTTATTTATGCTGGGTATTTCCTGTCAGCTTTACACTTTTTCTTCCTGCGGGCTTTTGCTTTGGTTCAACCTTTATTATTGAACCGGTTTTTAAAAAATATATAAATGAGCCTTCAGAAAATGTGGATGGCTGGTATTATGACGAATAATACTCTGACGATTGTATCGTTCAGATGTTAATATTTGGTTTATCTGTTGATAGAGGTGCCTATGAGAATCATTATTGTTGGTTGCGGAAAGGTTGGAAGTGCTATAGTAAATCTCCTTGTTCATGAGGGGCATGTTATAACCGTAATTGATAAAAATAAGGACCGTCTTAATTCTGCGCTTAGCGGCCAGGATGTCATGACCTACTGTGGTGATGGCTGCAGCTTTACGACACTCTCTGAGGCCGGTATTTCCTCTGCAGATCTGTTTATTGCAGCCATGGATTCCGATGAGATGAATCTTTTAAGCTGTGTTGTTGCAAAAAAGAAGAGCAGATGTAAGACAATCTGCCGTGTAAGAAATCCTATTTATTTCAGTGATATAGATTTCTTAAAGCGCGAGCTTGCCGTTGATATGATTATCAACCCTGAGCTTGATACGGCTGATGAATGTGCGCGTATATTTAAATTCCCTTCCGCAAATTCAATAGATGTTTTTTTGAGCGAACGTGTAGAGCTTGTTCATTTTAAGGTGGATGAAAAATCAGAATTAAATAATCTGCAGCTCTCCGATATAAAATCAAAAACCAAATGTAATGTGCTTATCTGTATGATTAACAGAAATGATGAGGTATTCATTCCACGAGGTGATTTCGTTATTGAGGAGGGTGACCTTATAGGTGTTGTCGGTGCTCCAAGAGAGGTATTCGGATTTTTCCAGAAATTCGGTGTATCAACGAAGAAGGCCTCTAACGTAATTCTGGTCGGTGGCGGAAGAACAGGCTATTATGTTGCAAGAAACCTTATTTCAGCAGGCATTCGTGTGAAGATAATAGAAAATGACAGGACACGTTGTGATTTTCTTGCTGAAAATATACCGGATGCAGATATTATCTGTGGCGATGGTACAACAAGAGACCTTCTTTTAGAGGAAGGACTTGAGAATGCAGGCGGTCTTGCTGCACTGACAAATATAGATGAGGAAAATATTCTTCTTTCATTATTTGCCAAAAACAGGACAAGTGTCAAAACCGTGACAAAGGTCAGCCGTGACAGCTTTACGGAGATTTTCAGCCAGCTGAATCTTGATACGGTAGTATTTCCCAACAGGATTGTTTCTGACAGGGTTCTTCAGTATGTACGTTCCCTTCAGTTTACTATGGGAAGTGATATTGAAACGTTTAAAAAGCTCGGTGACGGAAAGGCGGAAGCCTTCAGCCTTATTATTAAGGGAAAATCAAAAATTACCGGGATTCCTCTTATGAAAATGAAGCTTAAAAAGAACGTTCTTATCTGCAGTATTTCGCGAAAGGGCAAAAACATCATACCCGGCGGAAATGATACCATAGAGGTTGGCGACCGTGTCGTCATTGTTCACGCAAATTCACAGATAAAGAGTATTGAAGATATTCTTGCATAATCTGCTTTAGGCTTATCGGTTTTAGCGGTGGCTATACTGCAGAAATTGTCGGATATATATCAAAAAAATTGGCTGCCGGCTTTGATTGCGGCATGGAGATTAGTGTGAAAAATCATATACGCAAATTTTTCACACAGCAATTTGAGTCGCGAGCTCCTCAAATTGTATCCATTAGCCACTCGTAAAACTCGCGGCATGAGGATTAGTATGAATTACGGTGTTGTATTGTATATTCTCGGCTGGATTCTGAAGGCTGAATCTGTTTTTATGCTTTTTCCGTTTGCAGTTGGACTGATTTACGGTGAAAAACAGGCATGGAGCTTTCTTATAACAGCCGGAATATGTCTTGTTACAGGTGTACTGCTGTCATTAAAAAAGCCTAAAAAAGGTGGGCTCTTCCTGAAGGAGGGCTTTTTTGTCGTTGGTCTCGGATGGCTTTTTATGTCTGCTTTCGGTGCAATACCTTTCGTAATTTCCGGTGATATTCCAAGATATATTGATGCCTTATTTGAAACCGCATCAGGCTTTTCGACTACAGGAGCCTCGATTCTTTCCGATGTTGAAGCCCTGTCTCATGCAAGTATATTCTGGAGATGCTTTACCCATCTTCTCGGCGGAATGGGTGTTTTTGTTTTCCTTTCCGCACTTCTTCCCATGCTTGGTGGGAATTCAGTTAATCTGATGAAGGCAGAAAGTACCGGGCCTTCCGTTGATAAGCTTGTTCCGAAGCTTAAGGATACAGCTAAAATTTTATATTCAATTTATCTTTCAATGGGACTTATAGAATGTATAATATTATTAATTCTTGATGTTCCGTTGTTTGACAGCCTTTGTTATACCTTTGGTACGATAGGCACCGGTGGCTTTTCTATAAAAAATGACGGCTGTTTTTCACTTTCTCCCGCAGTACAGTGGGTAATCGGCATATTCATGGTACTGAGCGGTGTAAACTACAGCCTATATTTCCTGATTTTACGTAAAAAATTTAAGCAGGCCTTTAAGTTTGAGGAGGTCCGTCTTTATCTTGTTGTTATTTTTATTTCCGTTGCCGTTATCTGCATCAATATCCGTGGTATTTTTCCAAGCTTTTCGGAAACAGTCAGACAGTCCTTTTTCCAGGTTTCCACGCTTATTACGTCAACCGGCTTTGCAACGACGGATTTTGACAGATGGCCTGAATTTTCAAAATGTGTTCTTATGCTCTGTATGCTGATGGGTTCCTGCGCCGGCAGTACCGGTGGCGGAATTAAAATGAGCAGAATTCTTATCATGGCAAAGAGCGTAAAAAAACAGATCCAGATGCTTATACATCCCAGATCTGTTTCAAAAATCAGAATTGACGGCAATGTTGTTGACCATGACGCTGTTCGTGCCACGAATGCCTATATAGTTTTATTTATCATTGTATTTTCAATATCAACACTGCTTGTATCCATAGACGGATATGACTTTACCACAAATTTCTCCTCGGTACTGGCAACCCTTAACAATATGGGACCGGGCTTTAATCTTGTTGGTCCGACCTGTAATTTTGGCTTCCTGTCTGATTTCAGTAAAATCGTACTGACCTTTGATATGCTGGCCGGAAGACTGGAGCTGTTTCCAATGCTGCTGATTATCATACCGAGAAGCTGGAGAAAAAGCCTTTAAGCTTATTTATTCTGACCGTAATATGCGTTTGCACCATGCTTTCTGAAATAGTGCTTATCAAGAAGGCTCTGGGGTACAGGCTTTATTTCACAATTTGAAAGTGAAAGGTTATGCCATGCCATAAATGCAACCTCCTCAAGGACAATTGCATTTTCTACAGCCTTTGCAGGATTTTTACCCCAGGTAAACGGTCCGTGTGATTTGAGAAGGACTGCAGGAATGTCCATAGGCTTTATTCCGCGCATTTTAAAGGTTTCAATAATAAGCTTTCCTGTATTTCCCTCATAGTCCTCATCTATTTCTTCCGGAGAAAGACATCTTGCACAGGGCACTGCCCCGTAAAAATAGTCTGCATGTGTAGTTCCAAGGGCAGGAATGTCCAGGCCTGACTGTGCCATGACTGTTGCCCATCTTGAGTGTGTATGTGTAATACCGCCAAGTTCACTGAATTCACGATAAAGTGCAAGGTGTGTCGGAGTATCCGAGGAGGGACGGAGAGTACCTTCGACAATGTTTCCGTCCAGATCGAGAACAACCATATCTTCAGGCTTCATGTTATCATAAGAAACACCAGAAGGCTTGATAACAACAAGACCTTTTGCCCTGTCGATTCCTGATACATTTACCCATTTAAGTGTAATGAGATTATTTTTCGGAAGCTGAAGATTTGCTTCACAGACTTCTTTTTTCAGTTCTTCTAACATAAATTTTCAGACGTCTTAAGACGCTACTCCTTTCAGAATTCTTTCAAATAGTCATTATACATTGTCGATATAATATTGTAAAACGTTTTTTTACTATGCTGCAGTGATTTTCTTTATCCGCTCATAATAATTTCTTTTCTGTTTTTTAAAAATCACTATTTTTTTATATTTATTTTAAATCAGATATAAATTAATTTCTTTTTCTTGCCGAAAAACAATATGGTACTTTCTGAAAAGGGAAAGTATAGGTTTATGAAAAAATATAAGAGATGGAGGGCATAATGATACACATTTTTGTATTAAATCCATATGCGGGACGGGGAAGTTTTGCTGAAGAATTAAGAACCAAGCTTGAGCGTATTGATGGCCTGAAGTATTTTATTTTTAACACAAGAAATGCAGGCCACGAAACAGAGCTTGTCAGAAAAATCCGAAAGGTTTTTGATGATGAGGAGCTGCGTATTTATTGCTGCGGAGGCTCAGGAACAATGCGGAATATCATTGATGGGATAGATGATTTTTCACATATCGAGGTTGCCTTTTATCCCTGCGGGCTTACAAATGATTTCCTGAAGGTGTTCGGTTCGGATGCGGAAAAATTCAATAATCTTGAGAATCTGATAAAGGGTGAGGTTACTCTTGTTGACTATATTAAAACTAATCATGGTATTGCCCTGAATACATTATCTGTCGGACTTGATTCAAAGCTGTGCAGAAATGTTGTTGAATACAGGTTTTTAAGTGTTTTCGGGAAAAATGTACCCTATGTATTCGGCTTTATTAATGCTATGTTTTTTTCAAAGCCCCGGGAATACGAGATATATGTTGATGAGAAAAAATATGAAACAACCATGTCACAGCTTGTATACGGAAACGGCATATGCATCGGCGGAGTAATATATTTTTCTGATGACAGAAGGGTCGGTGACGGACAGGCCACCTATATTCTTGGTCCCTCACGAGGCGGGATTAAGCTTGCAAA
The DNA here is from genome assembly GCA_045627205.1 of Lachnospiraceae bacterium. Classification (GTDB taxonomy): domain Bacteria; phylum Bacillota; class Clostridia; order Lachnospirales; family Lachnospiraceae; genus RUG11977. The sequence continues at coordinate 4,627 of JAZQNG010000057.1, read as the reverse complement.
GCTTGTCGGTTATATGACAAAAAGAAAGCTTGATAAGGTTAAAAAGGTAACAATTAACGGGAATTGCCAGAAGATACGGATAAAACGAATGGATGGTCAGCCCTTCCAGGTAAATCTTGACGGCGAAATGATGCCGGAGCAGGAGGAATGGACAGCAACCATTGTTAATAAGGGATTGAAATTCGTAGTGCCTAAGGGGGTGAAGATTAATGACTGATAATTTTTACTTCGGAAGGGTTGTTTCACTCTCAGTTTATTTTGCAGAGGGATTAATGACTACCATCGGTGGTCTGATTTATGGAAATTTTCCCTCATATATTGTACTCATATATGCTGCAATATGGCTTATTTCAATGGTATTATTCATTGAATTCGGAAGGAAGGGCCTCTTAAACCTGCTCAATTTCCCGTTTATCCTGTATCTTGTAGGGTTTGCAGGAAATGTGTTTACATCAATTATGTTTGGCGACGCATATATAAATCTGTTTTTCTTTGCGATTTACCTGCTGGCAGACCTGTTCTTCTTCAACAAAAGACTGATAGCCCATACCATCGGGGTTGAGGTCATATCATTTTCGCTGTTTTATATTCTGCCCTATGATATAAAGGGAATTGAACCCGAAAATATCTGGCTTTATGTTGTATTACTGTTTATTGCAGGCTGGATAGAGGTAAATCTTGTTGATTATCTGAATGCGCAGTCAAGGAAGAATATTGAATCAGAACGAAGCATGGATGATATGCTCAAGGTAATCGAAATGAAATGTGATGAGGCAAGGGTTGCTACAAGAGGTAAGATTACATTCATTTCAAATATTTCACATGAAATCAGAACACCCATAAACAGCATCATGGGCTTTAATGAAATGATCCAGCGTGATTTTACCGACGAGAAGCTTCTTGAGTATTCACAGAATATTGAAAATTCTTCAAATGAGCTTCTTTCACTTATTAATGATATTCTTGATTTTTCGAAAATCGGTAACGGTAAGATGAAAATCATTCCCGTTAAGTTTGAACTGAGTACCATTATCGAGAAGATTCTGCAGGAAAACATGTCCCTGGCTGAGGAAAGAAAGCTGAATTTTATCTGTACCGTAAATCCAAAGATGCCTGAATACCTTTACGGTGATGATGTCCGAATCAAGCAGATTATCGACAATCTTGTTTCAAATGCCATAAAATATACGGATGAGGGTTCAGTATCCTTGGACATTGATTTCGAGACTATGAGCGGACGCGATATTAAGTTTAAGATTGCGGTAACGGACACAGGACACGGAATAAAGGTAAAGGATATTAAGGATCTGTTTGAATCCTATGATAAGATCAGGGACAGCAGCGCAACAGGAGTTGAAGGAAATGGAATTGGACTTGCCATTACAAAGAGTATTATTGAGCTTATGAACGGATCCATCGATGTTGAAAGCAAATACGGACAGGGCTCGATATTTTCAGTTGTTATTCCTGTGGTTTCGCTTCAGGATGAAGTTATCGGCAACTATAAGGATCGGATCAGCCAGAGTAAGTCACAAAAGCCAAAGTACCATGAGAGCTTTACTTCACCAAATTCAAGAATCCTGTTTGTGGATGACAATAATATGAATTTAAAGATTTCACAGCTGCTTCTTAAAAAGACGGGAATGACAATCGATACGGCCGCCAGTGGCCTTGAGGCTATAGAAAAGGTTAAGAAGAATGTATATGATATCATATTCCTTGACCATATGATGCCACTTATGGATGGTGTTGAAACACTTGAAAAGCTTAAAAATGATAAGTATCTTCGTGATACCCCCGTCATAGCACTTACGGCAAATACTATTTCAGGTGCAAGGGATATGTATATGGATTATGGTTTTTCAGATTATCTTTCGAAGCCTATTGATGCAAAATTGTTGGAAAATACTCTTATTAAGTGGCTGCCAAAGGATAAAGTAATGTTAAATTCCTAAAAAATCGGGATTATTAACTGTTATTTTCTAAAAACTTACTTGTGTGCAAAAATTATATATGATATAATGTGAACCATAGTGATTGAGGGGAGAAGCATCCCGAAGCATATATAAGATTTGTTTTTTTGAAAGGAGAAAATTAAAATGGGACTTATTGCAGCAGCACTTAATTCTGTTGGTGGTAATTTAGCCGATCAGTGGAAGGAATTTTTCTATTGCGATGCTATCAGCAAGGATGTACTTGTAGTAAAAGGTAAAAAGAAGACAAATGACCGTTCATCCAATACAAAGGGTGATGATAACTGTATTTCAAACGGCAGCGGTATTGCCGTAGCTGATGGACAGTGTATGATTATCGTTGAGGATGGTAAGGTAGTAGAGGTTTGTGCACAGCCCGGCAACTTCACATATGATAATACAATTGCTCCTACAGTATTTTCAGGAAATCTTTGGTCAAGCATCAAGGATACCTTCTCAAATATCGGACAGCGTATTTCTTATGGTGGAATCCAGGCACATGACCAGAGGGTATACTACTTTAACACAAAGGAAATCTTAGACAACAAGATCGGAACTCCTTCACCTGTTCCCTTCAATGTATTTGAGCCCTCCATCAATTTCCATTATACAATGAATTTAAGACTTAACGGTATTTATTCATACCGTATCGCCGATCCGCTTCTTTTCTATACAAATGTATGCGGTAATATTTCAGGCGATTACAACAAGTCAAATATTGAAGCCCAGATTAAGAGTGAGCTTCTTTCAGCACTTCAGCCTGCACTTGGCGAGATTTCAGAAAGCGGTATCCAGTATTATCAGATTACAACACATACTACACAGCTTAAGGATGCGCTCAAGAAGCAGCTTAATGACCAGTGGGCAAATACACGTGGAATTGAGCTTCTTACCTTCAATGTAAATGCGGTTAATGCAGATCCTGAGGATGAGAAGGTTATCAAGGAAGCACAGAAGAATGCAGCATACGGAAGCAATGCAGCTTCACTTGCCGGAATGATGGCAACAAGCTCTGCAGATGCAATGAAGATGGCTGCATCCAATACTGCAGGTGCAATGACAGGCTTTATGGGTCTTGGAATGGCACAGCAGGCGGGCGGCGCAGCAAATATTGCAGATCTCTATGCAGCAGGTCAGCAGCAGAATGCTGCTAAGGCAGCTGCAGCAGCTGACAGCTGGACTTGCAGCTGCGGCACAGCAAATACCGGCAAGTTCTGTATGAACTGCGGTGCAGCAAAGCCTGCTCCTGCAGAGAGCTGGACATGTTCCTGCGGTACAGTAAATACCGGCAAGTTCTGTATGAACTGCGGACAGCCCAAGCCTGTATCAAACGACTGGACCTGTGAGTGTGGAACAGTAAACAGTGGTAAGTTCTGTATGAATTGTGGAAAAGCACGCCCTTAACAATCGGTTTTTCATTGTTCATTAAATTAATTTAAGATTGCATATAGCCCCGGTTACTAATCAGTTTCTGGGGCTTTTTGCGGAGAAGGAGAATAATATGGGTTTACAGCAGTATAAGTGTCCGTGCTGTAATGGCGGAATCGAGTTTAATAGTACCGTAGGAAAAATGAAATGTCCGTTCTGTGATTCGGAATTTGATATGGAAGCCCTCAAGGAGGTTGATGCAGCGCTTTCTTCGGGTATTGAAGAGGATATGTCCTGGAATACCTTTGGCGGCGATGAATTTAATGACTCTGAGGCTGACGGAATGGCTGCATACAGCTGCCAGTCCTGTGGTGCACAGATTATTACCGAAAAAACGACAGGTGCATCGAACTGTCCCTTCTGTGATAATCCTATCATAATGATGCAGAATTTTGCAGGAAATCTTAAACCGGAATTCATTATTCCGTTTAAATATAATAAGGAGCAGGCAATTGAGGCAATGAAGAAGCATTTTGAAGGCAAGAGGCTATTACCTGCATCCTTTAAGGACCAGAATCATCTTGATGATGTTTCAGGTGTTTATGTTCCGTTCTGGCTCTTTAATTCAAAGGCTGAAGCAGATATTGTGTATAAGGGCGAAAAGAAAAAGCGCTGGAGCGATAATGACTATAATTACGAGGAAACCTCCTATTATTCAATTATAAGAAGAGGCGGTCTTGAATTTGAAAATGTTCCATGCGACGCATCCGTTAAGATGGATGATGCGCTGATGGATTCACTCGAGCCCTATAATTTTAATGAGGGTGTGGAGTTCCAGACAGCATATCTGTCAGGCTACCTTGCCGATAAATATGATGTTACTGCAGAAGAAAGCACTGAACGTGCTAATAAGCGTATTAAGTCAAGTACAGAAAGTGAGTTCAGGAAGACCGTTACAGGCTATGACAGCTGCACCGTTGAAAGAGAGAATATACGCCTTCTCAACGGTACTGCCAAATATGTACTCCTTCCCATGTGGATTCTGAATACAACCTGGAATGATACAAAATATGTATTCGGAATGAATGGTCAGACAGGTAAGCTTGTAGGTAATCTGCCTATGGATAAAAAGAAGTATGCAACCTTATTCAGTATTGCATCTCTTATCGGGGCAGCAATTTTATTCGTTATCCTGTTTTTAATTACAAAATAATGACCTGAAAATACAACAGACTGTGAATAGTAACCCTGAAAATACAGTTTTAAGTTTCAGATATCATTAACTT
>JAZQNG010000056.1:0-5094 GCA_045627205.1 Lachnospiraceae bacterium | reverse complement strand
AAGAACAATGTGACCCTCTGTGATTGTGAACTGGCGTACACGTGTAAGTCCGTGCATCTCGCCCGAATCCTCGTTACGGAACAGTGTAGAGGTTTCAGACATTCTGTAGGGAAGATCCCTGTAGGAATGCTGCTCGTTCATCTATACATAATACTGGAAAGGACATGTCATGTGACGGAGTGCCATTACCTCCTTGCCGTCCTTTGTTCCCTCAGACTCCTTGTTCAGAACGAACATGCCATCCATGTAATGGTCCCAGTGGCCTGAAATCTTGTAAAGATCTGACTTTGCCATAAGAGGTGTTCTGGTACGTACATAGCCCCACTCATTATCCTCAAGGTCCTCAATCCATCTCTGAAGGATTTGAATCATCTTTGTTCCCTTGGGTGTAAAAAGAGGAAGTCCCTGTCCTATTACATCTGCCGTACAGAACAGCTTCATCTCACGTCCGAGTCTGTTGTGGTCGCGGAGCTTGATATCCTCCAGATGTGCGAGATATGCATCCATATCAGCAGTCTTTGTAAATGCAGTACCGTAAATACGTGTAAGCATCTTATTCTTCTCGTTTCCTCTCCAGTAAGCACCTGATGACGAAATCAGCTTAACAGCCTTTAATGGCTTAACGCTCATAAGGTGAGGACCTGCACAGAGGTCTACGAAGCCGCCCTGGTCATAGAAGGAAATCTCTGCATCCTCAGGAAGCTCCTTGATGAGCTCAACCTTGTAGGGCTCACCCTTCTCTTCCATGAATTTGATTGCCTCTGCCCTGGGAAGGGTAAAGCGTGTAATCTCATGGCCTTCCTTGTTAATCTTCTTTATTTCAGCCTCGTTTTTATCAAGATCGTCTCTTGTGAGGGGAGCAATATCAAAATCATAGTAGAAGCCCTCGTCGATGGCAGGACCGATAGTAACCTTTGCCTCGGGATACAGACGCTTTACAGCCTCTGCAACAACGTGTGAAGCGGTATGGCGGTATGCCTTTTTGCCGACCTCATCGTTGAAGGTAAGAATGCTCAGCTCGCAGTCTGAATCTACAACAGTACGTAAGTCAACTACCTTACCGTTAATCTCGCCTGCACATGCATTACGTGCAAGACCTTCGCTGATATCATTCGCGATATCAATAACTGACATAGCGCTCTGGTATTCCTTTACAGAGCCATCCTTGAGTGTGATTTTCATAGCACATCTCCTCCTTAATAATATTTGTAATTCTGATTTTTGCCGGATTCCCGGCCGTTCAAACGGTGAAGCCATCGCCTTCCTGCTCCCCCTCTGCAGGAGCAGGAAGGCTTCCCGGCTATCTGTACATAAATAAAAAGCCCCCTTCGAAACAATATGCTTCGAAAGGGACGAATATACTTATCCGCGGTTCCACCCTTATTGGATTTCTCCCTACAGCTCCTTCAATAAAAGCTGCCATCTTCATCGATTATAACGTCATCACCGGACCGGATTGGGGCCACTCCGAGTTAGTTTTCATCTGCTTCCTGCCTGGGAACCTTCCACCTGCCGTTCCCTCTCTGTAAGCCTTCACAGACTACTCTTCTCATCAACGTGTTGCAAATTATTTTAGCATTTTTCCCCTGTTTGTCAAGTGATTTTTCATATAAATGCCTTATCCTGCCATTATTTTCCCGTGCTTCCGAAACCGCCGTTGCGCACACCGTCCGCATCATCATCCACGGTAATACCATAGGGAAGGAAAACGCCCTGCGCAAACCCCTTTCCCTTTTCAAGTGTCAGGGTTTTTCCGGTCATCTCAGCCGTGGTTTTCGAGCAGTTTGTCACCTTTATGATGATATGACCTTCATTATCTGAATAATAATAATCGCTGTCTATCACGCCCACGGTATTGTCAAGCTGAAGCCTGTATTTAAAGCCAAGCCCGCTTCTCGGGAAAAGCATCAGGACCCAACCCTCATCTATGCATACACGTATTCCGGTAGGTATTTTTGCCGTCTGTCCCGGCTCAAGTGTAAGCGCGCAGGGCAGATAAAAATCGTATCCGGCCGAGCCTGCCGTTCCACGCTTCGGAAGCTCTATGCCCTCATAGGCGCTTACTGCCTCCTCGGCACTCATTCCCAGCAATTCCGTCGCCTGTTCCGTAAATATATTTTCACTTACTTTATTGAACCTTGCTATTCTCTGCATATTCATTCCCTGCCTGCCGAATTATAACAGATGTGCCCTGACATCCTCGGGTTCCCTGTCTATTAGCATAATGGGCGGTACATCAAATACTGTCTTGCAACCGCTCATTCCTGCCTTCTGCATACGGTAAGCCGCTCTTGCGAAGGTCACAAGTACCTGTGAGGTAAATGCGGGATTCGAATCAAGCTTCAGGCTGTATTCTATCGTATTGTTGAATTCACTGCTGCCGCCGGTCTTTCCGGTACGGATAACAAAACCGCCGTGAGGAAGTCCTGAATGGTCTCTCTTCAGCTCCTCTTCACTGATAAAGTGAACGGTGGTATCATAGTCTGCAAAGTAATTTGGCATCGTCTTGATTTCATTCTCGATGCGGGCAAGATCTGCACCCTCCTCTGCAACAACGAAGCATTCCCTTGTATGCTTCTGTCTTGTTGTAAGCTCAGGATTTTCACCGTTTCTTACGCTCTCAAGCGCTGCCTCAACAGGAATTGTGTACTGTCTTGCATCCTTTACGCCATCGATTCTTCTGATGGCATCCGAATGTCCCTGGCTTACGCCCTTGCCCCAGAAGGTATAGTCCGAACCGTCCGGAAGGATGGCATTTGAGTAAAGTCTTGCAAGTGAAAACATTCCGGGATCCCAGCCGACTGAAATAAAGCCGATCTTGCCGGATTCCTTAGCTGCCTTATCAACATTCGCAAAATGCTCCGGAACCCTCGCATGGGTATCAAAGCTGTCTACAACGTTGTACAGCTTTACTGCTGCGGGTGTCTGTGCAGGAAGGTCTGTAGCGCTTCCGCCGCAGATGATGAGAACGTCTATCTCCTCCGTATGCTTATCAAGCTCCGATGAATTGTACACCTTTGCATTGCTGTTTATTTTTACGGTTGACGGGTCCCTTCTGGTAAATACAGCAACCAGCTCCATATCAGGGTTGTGCTTGACAGCCCATTCAACACCGCGTCCCAAATTTCCGTAGCCTAATATTCCCAGTCTGATCATATCCTAACCTCCATGCCTAGAGCGTAGCGATACCGCACCCTCTCATATTTTGAAAAATCAATGGGATAATAATACTCTTTTTTTTTGGGCTTTTCAATAGAAAATTCGGGTACCGTATATATTACTTTTCTCCAAACAGGAAGATTGTTGCTATTTTTGCCGGAGAAACCGCACCGTCACTGTATTCAGTCCACTTTGACATGGGACCTTCACCCGGGTTTTCAGCCAGTTCATAATATACCTTATTGTCATAAATCTCAATATAACGATATGTATCGTTATCATCCGAGCTGATGCAGTAAACCGACATTTCATCCTGTGCCCTTAAATCAGACTTTGCATCATCCTGCAAAAATTCATCGGTGATATCAAGCATTTCAAGCAGGGCGGTCATCCTGTCAGGGCTTATTTCAATATTTTGCAAATCTGTCAGACCATCCGGCTCCTCGGTTTGAATTCCCGAAGCTGTCTTTCCATCATCCGGCTCAGCTTCAGCTGCCGGACCGTCCTGGCAGAGGTCCTCCCTTTTTTCTATAGGTGCAATATAAGTTTGGCTTCCTTCCTTATACTTGTTGACATTTTTTTCGTTTGAATCAGCAATATTATACTCTGTAATGCCCTCCATGGCAGCATCTGCTGAATCAGTTGCTGCTGAAGCCACATCCGATTGGAAAGCCTCTTCATCTGCCGTAGCACTTTCCGTATAGTCTGCGTAATCATCAAAGCAAATATCCGTAGCCGGGGCATAGGTTATGTCCTCTTCAGAACTATCCATTTTGGGGGATGCTTCATTGCCGGAATAATTAACCATCGGAGCCAGTGCCGTTGTATCCTCCGCCTTGTTGCTTACGGCTATTCCGCCATTTTTAATAATGGCAATTCCGACTACTCCAACCAACATGGCTGCAGCAATTCCCGAAGCAAGCTTTACCCATTTGAAGCTTCTCTTTTTCTGAGCCGTAGCCTTAGAAGCCGCATTTTCAATATTTATCACCCTGTCATCCGCTTTTTCTTCGGAGCTTTTGATTGCCGCCATTGTTCTTGCAATCAGATCCTCGCTGACAAAAAGGTCGGCTGCATCAAATTCCTCATTGAGCATATCCTTCATTATTAAGCTTTCTTTATCTTCCACACTCATTTTTACAGCCTCCCTTCCAATTTATTCTTTAGCATTTCCCGTGCGCGGGACAGCCTTGATTTAACCGTTCCCTCCGCAATTCCAAGCGATTCTGCCGTTTCCGCGACGCTCATCTCGTGATAATAAACACATAGTACAACCTCACGGTAGGACTCCGGCAGACTCATGACGGTATCACGCACCTGGGCGTCCCTGTCACGGTTCTCGATTTCCTCATAATCATTTTCCGAAACAATGGCATCCTCCTGGAATTCCATCATCGGTACTACCTTCTGATTGTAGGCGCTTTTCAGGAAATCCTTCGCAGTATTGATCGTTATTCTAATCAGCCAGGTTTTTATATTGCTTTCATCCCTGAAGCCGTCAAGCGCCTTAAATGCCTTTATAAAGGTTTCCTGAAATATGTCCTCCGCCGCGTATTTATCCTTTACATAAGAATATGCAGTCCGCAAAACATCATTGCCATATTCCCGCATAAGGGTTTCGATATCGTAATTCATAAGCCTCCCATCTATGAAACGATAAACCCAGGAGACTATCCTCCTGACCATTTTACAGTTTCCTTAATTCTCAACAGTTTATTATTCCTGACCTGTCCATCACTAGGAAATTGTAACTTATTTCAGGTGGCTTTTCAAGTCTCTCAAACATTAGACGATTGAAATATCTTCCGGTTCCATTAAATTTATTTTGCCGTCAGATTTCTGCCGGCAGATTTTCTGCCATTTCTATCTAAAAATAGCCTGAAGCTTTACAAAATTGTACATTTCGCGTCAGTTTTAGTTATGGTAACATATGGT
>JAZQNG010000055.1:0-14290 GCA_045627205.1 Lachnospiraceae bacterium | reverse complement strand
AGTCTGCCTTCCGAAGGCACCGGTCTTCTCATATGAACTGATCTTATCAGCGAGCATGAGATTATAGACCTTGCGACAGCAGCCGAAGGTCTTCGCGAAGAGAACAGCCTGTTCGGACGTGGGATATAATCTGTACCTGATTGCCTTATTTGCCATAATCGGAAACTCCTTTACCTGTTTCTATTATAGCAAACATATGTTCTTTTAGCAACACTTTTTATACTGTTTTATACTGTTTTATACTGTTTTTACTGTTTTTGAGGTTTTTGATAGCAGTCGGATTTTTATATATGGCGCTTTCATCTGCGGTAATTGAATTACCGAGAATTCCCGCTTTATATCTTAAAGAACAATGTTTTTTCAAGCCTGCCTGTAAGGAAAATATTGGTCTTATTTCTGAACATGGCTTCCTACATATTCACAAATAATTTCCAAAAGCTCCTTTCTTACCTCTGCATAATGCTCCGTATCACCGCAGCCACAGCAGCCGATCTTTGCTTCAGGATATAAGAAGTCCAGCTGGAACCATTCACGGTCGTTGTAATCATCAGTTGATTTATCGTAGCCGTCCCACTTATACACATTATATTTCTCAAGCACTGCCTGTATTTTGGCAAGCAGCTCGTCTGTATCATCAGGATTCTCAAAATACCTGTACTTTCCGGGCTCAATAAACTCACCGCTCACGGAATTAATTTCAATATCTGCCTTGGTTGCTGTCGATGAACCATCACGGATAAGGATGTTGTAGGCATCTGAACCGGATTTTCCTCTTCCGTTGTAATTAATCATTGCCATCTCAAGCTTCTCTGAATACTTTCCCTCTTCCTTCATTTTATCGCGAAGCCTTGCAAGCTCACCATCTACCAGGGGGGCCACTATCTCAAGAAATTCGCTCTCGAACTCACTGTAATTCTTTGGAAAGCTGTTGCTTCCGCTTGCGTAAATATGTTTTCCGTCCTCAAAATCCACGGAAAGAGAAAAGCCTTCGCCATCAAGTACAAAGTCATTAGACTTAGAAAAACCGTTCCAGGACTGAATGTTCAGCCTTTCCATAAGCTTTGAAATACTTTCCAGCGTCCCGTCGTCCACCTCGCAGGAAATCTCCCTAATACTGTTTTCAAAATCCTCGCAGGTCATTATCGTTTTGGTATTATCTTCCTCGCTCTTTTGAATGTTATAGTTCCAGCCCGGACCATAGCCGCTTACACCAAAGCTTAAACCGGCAACCTTCCTATAGCCTCCCTGGCCGGCGCCTTCACCATTTTCATTCTTTATATCAGGATTATTATCTTTGGTACACCCGAAAAGACTAAACAGCATCGTAAATATTCCCATAATAATCAAAACCCTCCTAAATACAGATTTACTTCCGTTTTTCATATCCATTTCCTTTCAGCTTTATGATATTTTTCAGCCGTTTACCGTATAAAGCAGTTCCGACGCAGTTCTTATTATCGTACGCAATGGAAAACAGCTTTTGCTATAATTCAGGTACGATTATTATTCTACCATAAACTATTTACAATTTGTATCTTTTTATTTTTTTTGCCCCCCTGCCTGCCCGTGCCTCTTTGCTCTGTCACAAAAAAGGGTCACAAAAAAGCCCGGGGTATATGCCCCGGGCTTATCAGCAGATATTTCTTTAGTTATCACCGTACATCTCTCCGAGCGTTCCCTCCGCCCAGCTGTACTGACTCATATATTCTCCGCGGAACCTGTTAATCGCTTCTGCCTTACCATCAAGGTAATCATACAGGTCGCACGTAAAAAGTGATACGTTCACATAATACATACCATTATTTTTAAGGACCATATTTTCTGCACCTACAGACTTCAGTGTTTCCATCAGGTCGCCTAAAAGCTTCGTAAGATAGCTCTGGGTACTGCGGTTATAGCCGCTATCCTCAAAAACAACTGCTGCCATTTCCTTTCGGCTTACCGTAGCTCCACGCTTATCAATCAGGTATGCCAGCAGCTCCTTTGCGGGTTTCCTTGAAAAAACCACAGGCTCCCTGTCAACAAAAAGATCGAAATTTCCAAAGGTCCTTGCAAATATCTGATGCCGGCCGTTCTTTTTCCCCGCCTTATCTGCCCCGTTCTGCATTCCACTGTTTTCCGCCTCACGGATTTCGTCCCTCATTACACCACCGATGTCATAAACCTCATCGGAATACGAGGTTTCAACCTTAAAATATTTCAGATTTTCCGTCATTACCTTCAGGCTGTCTATTTCCTGAATTATATCTGTTTTTTTCACAGGCTTCAGCAGATATCCGGTAGCCTTCATTTTGAAAGCCTCTACCGCGAAATCGCTATATCCGGTTGTAAAAATAATCTGAAGCGTCGGACGTATTTTCTTTATCTTTCTGGCAAGTGTCATTCCATCCAAAACAGGCATATCAATATCAAGAAAGATAATGTCGGCCTCGTTTTTCTGAACATAGTCAAGAGCCTCCATCGGCTTTCTGAAACCGATGACTTCAGCTATTTCAGGTATTTCACGACAGGTCTTCATGATTCCGTCGAGCATGATTTTTTCATCATCTACACAAACAACCTTCATATAAAGACTTACCTTTCTCTCAATATGCATTAAAAACACAGCAGCCTTCAGAAAACTGAAGGGATAACCCCATTTCTGTTTCCATTATACATTTATCATGTTGACAAATGTAGGACAAAATCGCCCCATCTGATTAATTTTATATATTTTTTAACAAGGGTCAAGGGTCCAATATTTTACATCAGACCTGACTGTAAAATATGCCGATTCTGAAATAACAGCAGAAAGCTTCACCGCTAATTCTCAAAACAGTTGAATATATGGCTATATTGAGTTAAAATCTTATTTGATGCCAATTAATCGTACAATATTGTGACCTCACCGGTCTACAAGTATATTTTACTATGAAGAATAAAAACATTCAATCTCGTAAAGTTGAAAATAGAAAATACCGTTCCTTTTTCCTGTGCCTGTTCTCAGGCTTTCTTGCAATTTATCCTTTTATTGCAAGACTCTGTATCATGCGGCTTCCCGAGGCCGAAACGGAAATTTACCGTTCCACAAACGGTGTCGAGCCCGACCTTGTCTGCTATGCCAAGGAAATCGCCCTTATCGTTTTCGCAGGAATTCTTATTCTGTATTTTCTCGGTGAAAAAGTTTTCCCGGACAACGTAGAAAAAATAGACCGTAATCACCTGAAGTCACTTCGTTTTCCCATCATCTGTGCCGCAGGCTATGGTCTCCTCACCCTTTTATCCTTTTTGACCAGCGACTATAAGACGACAGCATTGTTCGGTGTCAATTCGGAATATGAAGGCCTGCTTGCTATACTGTCCTACCTTGTCCTGTTCTTTTTCGGACTGTACTATATGAAGCCCTCCTCCGAAAAAATCCGTCCTCTTGTCATTCTGCGTGTGACGGTTATATTTATGTGCTTTATTGCCGCAATTCTCTCACTTATTGAGGTTTTCGACAAGCCTATCCTTGAATTCACCTTCATTCAGGACCTTATTTCCTCAAAGGATTTAGAGGAAATAGCGCATTCAATCACATGCGAGAATTTCATCGGACAGATTGCGCTCTTATTCAACAATCCCGGATATCTCGGGGGCTTCTGTGCATTATTTATGCCCATTCTTTTTGCTTCCTCCCTTGAATATTCCGATATTAAATCACTTCCTACGGCCGATTCCGTTACCTCCGCTCCACTTCCTGCCGCAGCGCGAAGGAAGTCCTTACACGTAGGCATGAGGATACTCTGCATTGTCACCTTCGGCATAATGGGGCTTGCTCTTATCTGGTCACGTTCCACAGTTGCTAAAATTAGCCTGTTTATATCCATTCCGGTTGTAATTCTTCTTTATCTTTTTACAGCCTTAAGGAAACTCAGCCTTGATAAAAAAGCCGTTTTTTCTACGCTCTTCATCAATCTTATCGGTGGACTGATAATAGCTTCAATACTCGTATTTTTATCCGATGTACTTCCAAACTCAATCACGAGGAAGCACGACCAGGGTCTGGACACGACACTTACAGAGCTGAGCGCACAAAACAGCGAAGACTCTGCCGCTTCTTCGGACAGGCCTGTTTTCAGACTGAAAAAGGCTCTTCTTGAAAACGGCGTTTTAAAGCTTTACTCCGAGGATTCCTTCCTTCAGGTTTCCATGCAGGAGGATGCACTTTTCAATCTTTACCTGAATCCGAACAACAACGATCCGGCATTAAGTCTTTGCTTCAGCGATGGTGAAAAGGAACTGACACAGACCGTTCCTGCCGTTATGCAGGCTACCGCAATTATGGATGAAATGCCCGGTTTCAAGCTGGCAGATCCACGATACGAGGCCATTACAATTGTTTTAGACGACCAGCTTATAATTTTCGACTTCGGATATTCCGGCACCGTTGAATTTTATATGACAGAAAAGGGAATACAGATTTTCGGGCAGGGCAGCAACCTTCTTGAGGAAATCCCCCAGCCCCGCCTCACCGGCCTCGAGTCATTATATACCTTTGCTACCGGACGTGGATATGTCTGGGTTCAGACTCTTCCCCTGCTTAAAGACTGTATAATACTTGGCTACGGAAACGGCTGCTACGGCTTCTACTTCCGCCAGAACGAAATAGTTGGTCTTCTGAATACTCACGGCAGCTGCAAATATGTGATTGACAGACCACACAACTGGTATCTTCAGATTTGCATGTCCAGCGGTGTTCCCGCCATGCTTCTTGTTCTTATGCTGTTCATTTTCTATATTTTCAGCTTCCTGAGACCGTTTTTTACAAAAAAGAAAACCACAGACACAAAATCCGGTTCCTCCTGCGTCCTCCTTACAGGAATATTTGCAGGCCTCCTGGGCTTTATGCTCTGTGGTATGATAAATGACAGCTATATAACAGTTAATCCTCTGTTCTGGGTTCTTCTTGGTGTCGGAATCACAAACCTGAATCTGAAAAAAACTGCTGATTGTAATTGATTTATCCTTGCCTTTTTGATTTATCTTTGATTTTTTGATTAAGCCATGGCTTTATGACTTATCTATGGCTTTAATCCATCAGGATACCAATGAAAAATCTATAGCTCCCTGCATCCATACGATTCCCTTAAAACGCATTCCCGGAGTCGGCTCTCCGAGCAGGTCCTCTGAATTTATGCAAAGATCAAATACAAGATCATTGCAGTTGCACTGTAATATCCAGACCTTCTCTCCGGATTGCGTATTATAGAGCTGACGGGCTGCCGTAATATTTGCAAGAACACTGTAAACATCGGATTCCGAACCAAACGGAATAAATGTAGTTTCAACTATTGAAAACAGGTCCTCCCTCTTAATACGCTCGTTCACGATTGCAAATTTGTCTATATCATTCATTGTAAGGGATTCTATTGCACCTATATCACCCTTCCTTGCTTCCTCTATCAGCTTGTTTTTCATCTCACTATCAAGCTTAGATACCAGCTTCGAATACACGCGTTTCTGTGTCGGAAGTATTATTTTACCGCTCTTGGCAAGGGCTGCCATTTTAACCGGCGCCATCCTGGGAAATTCAGTTTTTTTATCATTTTCAATAAAATCCGCAACATTCTGCAGGTAAAAAATCAGTGAAACCCCGAGTCTCGGATCATCACACATTCCTGTATACGCGTTTGTATCAACCTTCTTGTGAACAATAACCTCTTCTATAGTGCTTATCGTCTGGCCGTTCAGATACGGGAAGAAATGGCTGTAATGAAACTCACCCCTTTCATCCTCCTCACCGCGAACCGCTATGCCGATGTTTTCAGCAAACTCTGTCCTGTATTCAACTATCCTGCATTTTTCGCTAATATATCCCACGGTCCTTGAATTTGCATGGCTCAGCACAAGCTTTATCAGCTCCTCAGATTCTACCTGGGTAACTGTTTTTGAAAATCCAATCGATTTTAAATATGTGTGCATATCACTATTGTCCTTTAATTAATCGTCAAGACAGCTTTTTCTTTCCTTTGCCCGGTCCAAAGCCTTTTTCTCTTCTTCACTGAGCAGGACATAGGACTCTCCCCTGATTATTTCCTTGATGTAGAGATAGCTCCCTTCATTCGCCGCATGTACCGATGTCATTATAAAACCATCATCATTGTCTGTAAGCATACAAAGTGAAAAGCTAAGCTTTCCACCCATTTCCTTAAATGCATCATACTTGCTGATGGCAAATTTCTGATATGCAAACTTTAAGGCTGCGTCCTGTCTTTTTGTCTCCTCACCGTTTGCAATTACCAGATCCTTTATTTCATCTATTTCCATAAACTTTGCAAGTATTGCCTGTTCCAGATTCTCAGCATCCGAACCGGTCATAAAAGTGTCATAATTTTTCTTGCACTCTTTAAACTTCTTCATCAGCCGGATGTACATAATAATCATTACTATGACTACTATAAAGAGGAGAATGACAATATAGCTTGCATCAATTCCTATACTATCAAATAATTTCATATAATCTTTACGCCTTCCCGGTGTATTCTTATTTTTTCAACAAATGTCATTAAAGCTATAAATATGATTTATTCCACGACTTTTCATATATGATATATTTCACGGTTTTTCATATATGATTTATTTCACGGTTTTTCATATATTGATTTACTTCAGTATCTATTTACCGTTTTTACTTACCAATACGAGTTATCTTTTAATAATATCATACACCTTTTCAAACTCGTCTGTTGAATTGAATTCGATAACAATTTTCCCTTTGTTGCTTCCTTTTCTCTGAATTGCTACCTTCGAGCCGAGTATTGTGCGGAGATTGTTTTCATACTCCTTGTAGATTGCTTCATTATCCAATACCTTTGACTTGGCATTCTTATCATTCGGATTGTTTAATGATTTAACAAGTTTTTCTGTTTCACGTACACTCAGCTTTTCATCAATTACCTTCATTGCAGTATCGTACTGAATATCCTTGTTGTTTAATGAAAGTAATGCACGTGCATGTCCACCGGATATCAGATCGTTTACAACCAGCTCCTGTACCCGCTTGTCAAGCTTGAGCAGACGAAGTGAATTCGTTATTGCAACACGGCTCTTTGATACACGCTCTGCAACCTTATCCTGTGTAAGCTTATACTCATCCACCAATACCTGGTAAGCCATTGCTTCTTCAATTGCATTCAGGTCCTGTCTCTGAATATTTTCGATGATTGCAATTTCAAATCTTTCCTTATCATCAAATTCCTTTATTACAACCGGAACCTTTTTAAGCTTTGCAATCCTGCAGGCTCTCCAACGTCTTTCTCCTGCTACGATTATATATCTTTTATCCTTCTTCTGAACAACAATCGGCTCTATCAGTCCGTGCTCCTTAATTGAATCGGCCAACTCTGCAAGTGCATCATCATCAAACTTTTTTCTGGGCTGATCGGGATTCGGTTCAATAAGATTTATATTTATTTCATTTTCTGCCGTTACAACTACTGTCTTTACTTCCTCTTCTTCATTTTCAGGAATGAGATTGTCTAGTCCTTTTCCAAGTGCTTTCTTTTTAGGTGCCATCTTTATCCTCCAATTCAGTATACACTGTATTTTATATTTTCTTTCTATACAACCAAAGTTGATTATACCATCAATATTTCATCTATGCAAGAACTAACGGGTATTCTTATATTCTATTAGTATCCGTACTTATTTATATTTTTCTTCTATAGCTTCTCATCAGGTTGACTTTAATAGGTTTCTTCCTTTGTTCAGGTTACATATATTATTATATTTTCAATATGTTGTGCCTGTTATATTTTTCACAACAACTTATAGTCTTATGTCCTGCTTTTTCTCATTAATATACTCTTTTTTTCTCTTTTGTTCTCGCGTTTGTATAACATTCATTTATATAAAAGTGGATGTTTCACGTGAAACATCCACTGGTTTTTTGAATTCATATTATTAATTTTTCTTTTTAAATAAACCGGTGATTCCTTTTTTGCCTTTTTCAGAAGCCGGCTGTTTCTGCTGCTTAGCTTGCTGTTGGAGTTTCTCCTGTTTTTTGGCTTCCAAAAGATCCTGATACTTCTTTACGAATTCTTCTTTCCCATCGTTTGTAAGCATTTCTTCAGCAAGATCATTATAGGCATCGGCTCCAAGAGATTTAGCATCATACATACAGATAGGTAAACCATGGCTTGGTGCTTCAGCAAGCCGAATATTACGTGGAATAATAGTTGAATAAATGTTCTCACCCAAATTGTCACGTACATTTTCGACTACCTGCAAGGAAAGATTAGTTCTGGCATCATACATCGTAAACACAACGCCATCTATAACAAGTCTGGAATTTAATCTCTTCTTAACAAGTCGAATAGTATAAATCAACTGTGCTAATCCTTCAAGTGCATAGAATTCACATTGAATAGGTACAAGTACAGAATCTGCAGCTGTCATTGCATTTACAGTTAAGATATTTAATGAAGGAGGACAGTCAACAAGAATGTAGTCATAATCTTCTATAATATCTTGTATCTTTTCTTCAAAAATGTGTTCTCTGTTATCAAGACCAATCAATTCAATATCGGCACCTGCAAGTTCGACACTTGAAGGAACGACATATAAATTATCAACAACACTGGGAACGATACAATCTTGAATAGTGCATTCGTCACAGAACAAATTGTATAAAGTATTTTTAACCTTAGATTTATCAATTCCAAGACCGGTTGTACAGTTTCCCTGAGGATCACTATCAATTGTAAGGACCTTCATTCCATGTAATGCTAATGAAGCAGAAAGATTAATGGCAGTCGTTGTTTTTCCAACTCCACCCTTCTGATTAGCAATAACAATAATCTTGCCCATAAAGTTATATAACCTCCAATAAATTAGTAAAATGGAAATATTAATACTTAATATTCCATATTTGTATATATAAGTAAATTAGTAATTGCTAAATTAATTAATAATTGAAACGAGTTTAAAATCATCAAATTTTAAAATGCAATTGGTTCACATTTCACCCTAAATATTCAATCCGATATCTGGTAAAATAATAAAGATGAACAATGGTATTGTTTCACGTGAAACATATAATAATTATATATGATAACGTTATTATTTGACTGTGAATAAAAACATGATAACAATATTTGGTATGAAACATTTAATACTATATCTGATTACTTAATTAAACATTAAATATATAAGATAATGTCAAGTTAGATTGTTTCACGTGAAACAATCTAAAATTAAGCTAAAGTAAAAAGCTATACAAGATATAGTGGTTGTTTAAAAGGTTTTCCCCCACCTCTTGGATACTTATTATCTGTTAAGGATAATTTCTGAATTTTAATTAAAACCCTGTCAAAAGAATCGGTAGAAGCATCATCAGAAATAAGCTTAAAAGATACTGTGTCCGAAACAACGGAATTAAGCTTTTTAATGCAGTACTTAGCATCTGATAATTCCTGCTGTCCTTTGTTTCCCTTATAGGAAATAAAGAAACCGCCAAGCTTGCAAAACGGAATAGATATTTCAGCAAGTGAAGTAAGCTCGGCTACAGCGCGTGAAACAACTAAATCGAATTTTTCACGATATTCCGGTTTACGTCCAAACTCTTCAGCGCGACCATGAAGTGTTGAAATATCGGTAAGTTTAAGGGTGCGAATAACTTCATCCAGAAAATCCAAACGTTTTTTTAATGAGTCAAACAGGATAATGTGAAGATTGGGATACATAATCTTTAAAGGTATACCCGGAAAGCCTGCTCCTGTTCCAATATCAATCAGACTATAGTCTGATTCTGAAAGATCAACCACTCTATAAATCTGTAAAGAATCAATTATATGCTTATGAACAAATTCTTCAAAATCAGTAATGGCAGTCAGGTTCATATATTGATTTTTTTCAACAACCATATCATAATACTGAAGAAATAACTGAACCTGAATATCGGAAACAGAATCAAAATACTTTCTCAGTTCATTATACAAATAGGAGCTTCTATCCATACCAATCCCCATATAATAAAAATAAATGAAAATATCAAATAACAAAAATAATAAAGTACTGAACAGGTAATAATAAACAAACAGAAAAAATCAATACTTCTTAACCACATACTTTTTTGAAAGAATGTTGTGCTGAATAAGAATGCCAATAAGTCCGAAAATTATTGTACCTATAAAAAGCATACCATCTATAACACCGCCATCAATCTGTAAACCGAACACCGGATATAGGAAAACGATAGTCAAAGCCAGGTCATAAACCATCAGACCCTTTGCATGCTGTTTATTCCAGTTTTCAACATTTTCAACACGTCTGTTGGAATTCATCGTAGTATCGGTATTGAACATAAAGGGCGAGGTACTGTCAAATATTTTTCTGATAATCAGAATGATAACAATATTGATGAGTATAACAGCACCAATACTGAACCCGTTAAACAAACCGGTTTCTTCAGCAGATGCTTCCATCTGCGCAGTAATATCAAGTAATTCTTCCCTGACCTCAGGGTCAAATCCTCCACTTGTACCGACAAAGGCACTACTAAGAAATAACATAATATATTAACCTCCAAAATTATAAAGCCTTCATAAAAACAACAAGTACATTAATATCAGCAGGCGAAACACCAGAAATCCTTGAAGCCTGACCTATTGAAACAGGACGTATTTTTTTAAGCTTCTGGCGGGCTTCAATACGTAGCGAAGGAACTAAATCATAATCAAAATCCTCCGGGATTTTCTTCTTTTCAAGCTTTCTGTACTGTTCAACCTGTTTTATCTGACGGGAAATATAGCCCTCATATTTAAGCTCAATATTTATCTGTTCAGCAGTATCTGCATCAATCTCAGGACGATGCTTATCTATGGGAGCAATAATATTATAAGAAAGCTCCGGCCGACGGATAAGCTCAGCAAGAGTAATTCCGGAAGTAAGCTCAGTACTGTTGTACTCCTTTAAAAGAGAAAGAACATTTTCAGTTGTACCTACGCTGGTTGATTTAAGTCTTTCAATTTCCTCCGCAATAATCTGCTTCTTTTTAAGAACCTTCTGATATCTTTCTTCACTGATAAGACCAACCCTGTAACCATACTCCGTCAGACGAAGATCGGCATTGTCCTGCCTTAAAAGAAGACGGTACTCCGCACGTGAGGTCATCATTCGATAGGGTTCAGAGGTTTCCTTGGTAACAAGGTCATCAATAAGAACACCTATATATCCGTCAGAGCGGTCGAGTATAAGAGGCTCTCTGCCAAGAAGCTTCATTGCTGCATTAATGCCGGCAATCAGACCCTGAGCCGCAGCCTCCTCATAGCCTGAGCTGCCGTTGCTCTGCCCTGCACTGTAAAAGCCGCTGATTTTTTTGAATTCAAGTGTAGGTAAAATCTGTGTGGCATTAATACAATCGTATTCAATAGCATAAGCATTGCGAACAATCTTGGCATTTTCAAGACCCGGAACCGAACGGTACATAGCGTACTGGACATCCTCGGGTAAGCTGCTGGACATACCGGAAATATACATTTCGTTAGTATATTTACCTTCAGGCTCAATGAAAACCTGATGACGGTCCTTATCAGCAAAACGCATAACCTTATCCTCTATTGAAGGACAATATCTGGGCCCTACACCTTCAATTGCTCCTGAAAACAGGGGAGACCTGTCTATATTATCACGTATGATTTTGTGAGTATTGGTATTGGTATATGTGAGCCAGCATGAAACCTGCTCCCTTTCAAGATCCTCTGATTTATTTTCAAAGGAAAAGGGAACAATCCTGTCATCACCAAACTGTTCTTCCATTTTAGAAAAATCTATCGTTCTTTTATCTATACGTGCAGGTGTACCTGTTTTAAAACGGCGAACCTCTATTCCAAGACTGACAAGGGACTGTGTGAGAAGATTTGCAGCAGGAAGTCCGTTCGGACCTGTATAATGGCTGACATCACCATAAATACAACGGGCCTTCAGATAAACACCGGTACAGAGAATGGCAGCACGGCAGGGATAAATATTGCCGGAGGAGGTTTTTACTCCTGATACATGTGAAAGACCATCCTCTTCCTCAGTCAGAACATCTGAAACCTCATCCTGCCTGATTGTCAGATTGTCTGTATTTTCAAGAATAGAACGCATCGATGCTGAATAGTCACGTTTATCAGCCTGCGCCCTTAAGGAATGAACGGCAGGTCCTTTAGAAGTATTGAGCATCTTAGACTGAATAAAGGTCCTATCTATATTTTTACCCATTTCGCCGCCGAGAGCATCAAGCTCTCTGACAAGATGTCCCTTAGATGTTCCACCGATATTCGGATTGCAGGGCATCATGGCAATGCTGTCAACACTGACCGTAAAAACAATTGTTTTTAAACCAAGACGTGCACAGGCAAGAGCAGCCTCACATCCGGCATGACCGGCTCCGATAACTGCCACATCATATTCTTCATACTGCATTGAATAAATCCTCCTTACCCGGAAATTATAAAAACAGGAAAAATACCTGCAACCGGGTAATATAATATATCAACATATCAACCAAATAAAGATATCAACAATAAATGAAACAGAAAGAAAAAACATACAGAAATTTCTATTTCCCCATACAGAATTCCTTAAAAATTTTATCTGCCAAATCGTCCTCTACACTGTCTCCGGTGATACATCCAAGACTTGTATAGGCATCCATCAGATCAATCGTAAGGAAATCCTCCGTCATACCGTCGCGTAAACTTATCAACACATTATCAACTGATTTTGCTGCATTTATCAACAGCTCCTTATGACGTTCATTGGTAATGATAACCTCATCCTCAGAATAAATGCTGCCATCATAAAACATATTTCTGATACAATCCTTTAGTTCATCAATTCCCTGACCTGTTAAGGTGGAAATAGTATAAACGGAAGCAGAAATACCATCAGGAATATCCGGCTGAAGTAGGGATGCACAATTATCCGGAAGCCTGTCCTTATCGACAAGGTCTGATTTATTATATAAAATAATCATTTTCTTGTCTGAAAGCTCAGAAATAAGCTTCTTATCCTCTGCGGTAAGTCCGTTTTCAAGATCAACAACGTAAAGAATGAGGTCGGCATTTTTAGCCTCTGAACGGGCACGCTCAACACCGATCTTCTCAATTAAATTATCTGTATCACGAATACCTGCAGTATCGATAATATTAAGTGTAACATCACCAAATACAACTGTTTCACGGAGAGTATCCCTGGTAGTTCCGGCAATATCGGTAACAATTGCACGGTTTTCATTCAAAAGTGAGTTTAACAGGGAGGATTTGCCTGCATTCGGAAGACCAAGAATACAGGTGTTGATTCCATCATTAATGAGACGCCCGTCATCTGCCGAGGAAATAAGCTTATTCAGACGCTTTTCAACCTCGGAAATGTCCCTTTCAAGCTCCTCATCAAAGCCTTCAAGACTGATATGCTCCGGATCGTCAAGAGCTGCCTCAATATAAGCGGTTTTACTGAGGATAATTTCGCGGAGCTCCTTTATTTCCTCACGGATATTACCCTTCAGCTGCTTTACCGAATTTTTGGCAGCAAGCTCACTCTTGGCATTTATAACATCAATCACGGCTTCAGCCTGTGAAAGATCTATTCTTCCGTTCATATAGGCACGCTTTGTAAACTCACCCGGTTCAGCAAGTCTTGCATCGTTCAAAAGAATGAGGTTCAGGATTTTTCTTGTTACAACAATACCGCCATGACAGTCAATTTCAATAACATTTTCCCTGGTATAGGACTTAGGAGCAGCCATTTTAAGTAAAAGGACCTCGTCTACGGTAGCGTTGGAACCGGAATCTATGATATATCCGTAATTAACAGAAAACTGCTTCATCCATTGTACGGTTTTCCCGGATACACTTCTAAAGACCTTATCAGCTATCTCAAAGGCCTTCTCACCACTGATCCTTATTACATTAATACCGGAATTTGTCATCCCGGTACAAATTGCAGCAATTGTATCACTGTTACTGTTAATCATATTTAATGGAATCCTTTAAAATCTATAATATATTAAATAAAAACAGAATCCGGTATTTATATCCGGTAGTAATTATAAGCAAAAAACCGGAAAAATATCTACAGTCTGTAAAAGTATATCATACTAAAGCTTAAAATACAATGATATCAGCTTGAATAGTAACGTACTTATGAACCATTTTTGATAATGTCCTAATATACCATAAGGGAAAATGTCCCAAAGTGGTATGATACTTCCATCAACAGATGGAGGTGACTATTATCAGAAAGGTAGATCTATCAATGGATGAACAAAAGAAATATGAGGTGA
>JAZQNG010000054.1:0-4479 GCA_045627205.1 Lachnospiraceae bacterium | reverse complement strand
TGAGCATCGTACATGGCAAGCTCGACCATATGATTACGTTCATACTTTTTGCGCGACCATCCGGTCAATGCCCACTGTTCTTTATGGAATTTAATGTAGGGTTCATATTCCTTGTAAGCATCAAGAAGCTTTTCCAAATAGACCATACGTTCCAGCATCTGACTTCGTTCGGAAATATTGAAGAAGAAATTGAATATTATAAATAAATTTCCAAAATGGATACATTTTGGTTACATAAAAAAAGGGAAGCCCCTATTTTCAAGGCTTCCCACTGTTTTTTGTATTATTCCCACTCTATTGTTGCAACAGGCTTTTCACTGATATCCCAAAGAACTCTGTTGATGCCGGGAATCTGAACGATCTTATCACGCATTGCGCAAAGAGTTTTGAAGGGGATTTCAGGTACTGTAACGAGAACTGCATCTGTTGTATTTACGGCACGGATTACACATGCCCAGCCCATGTAACGCTGACCTACGCCGTCAACATACTTAATACCGGTTGACTGGATGTCGGGAATTGCACAGAAATACTGCCAGGGTGTTTCAGGA
Source organism: Lachnospiraceae bacterium (assembly GCA_045627205.1). GTDB lineage: Bacteria > Bacillota > Clostridia > Lachnospirales > Lachnospiraceae > RUG11977. The sequence goes on along the minus strand of JAZQNG010000054.1, from coordinate 3,928 downwards.
AGCTTTCCGATTTCCTCGCGGACGATTGCATCTGCCTCACGAAGTGCCTCAAGACGGTCTCTGGTGATTGCACCTACGCAACGAACACCAAGTCCGGGACCGGGGAAGGGCTGACGGAATACCATGTTGTCGGGAAGACCTAACTGCTTTCCTACTACACGAACCTCATCCTTGTAAAGGAACTTAACAGGCTCAACCAGTTCGAAATTAAGCTCCTCGGGAAGACCGCCCACATTGTGATGTGCCTTAACGCCGTGAGACTCTAAAATATCGGGATAAATTGTACCCTGTGCAAGGAACTCGATACCCTCCTGCTTCTTAGCCTCCTCAGCAAATACCTCTATAAACTCTTTACCGATAATCTTTCTCTTTGTCTCAGGATCTGCAACGCCTGCAAGCTTGTCCAGGAAACGGTCTGTAGCATCAACATAAACAAGATTGGCATTAAGCTGCTTGCCGAATACATTTACAACCTGCTCAGGCTCTCCCTTACGAAGAAGACCATGGTTAACATGTACGCATACCAGCTGTCTGCCGATAGCCTTGATAAGAAGGGCTGCAACTACTGAAGAATCAACTCCTCCGGATAATGCAAGGAGAACCTTTTTGTCTCCTACCTGTGCCTTAACTGCCGCAATCTGCTCTGCAATAAATGCATCTGCAAGCTCGGGTGTGTTGATACGTTTCATTGATTCAGGACGTACGTCGCTCATTTTTGTATCCTCGCTTTCTGTAGTTGAAATATATATTTACCTAAATCTATTTAAATAACGATTAAAATAATAACTATGAGCCATTATACTACTATTCCCAACAAAAGTGTTAACAAAATTTAGAAAATTTTAGAAGTTTTTTTTGTCAAAAATATCTCTAACATTATATATTGTATTATTTCCAGAAGACGCGCCTTATAAATTCAGTATACCATGCGAAATCAGTTCATTCACCACAATGTTATAGGTCTGAATGACCAGATAGAGAATAAGCGGTGCCGTAAACAGGCTGCGCATCGAAAGGGTACCCGTCATCGCATGCTCCCTGCTTCTGCCACGGAACAGGTCCTTTATATAGTCCCACCTTCCATTTCCCCTTGCAAGCCACCTGAAGAGGAAGAAGGAGATAATGCCTCCGGCGGCAGCCAACACCAGATAAACGGGAAGAGAGCTGATAATCCCGCTTTCCTCAACAGCAAATATATCCGCCCCGCTCTGCTGTGCGCCCGAATACATTACAAAGGCCTTAACGACCGTGGAGGTATTGATTACCATATGAACTATAAAGGAGGACACTATAGAGCCTGTCGCTTCAACAAGCAGTGAGAAAAATATTCCTGCAAAAAAAGCATACAGGACCTGATTCAGATTTCCGTGGAACATGGCAAAAATCAGGCTGTTCAATATTATCGCTCCCCAAACGCTCTGCTTGCGGTATATCCCCATCAGAATGCCACGGTTTGCAAGCTCCTCGACTATGGCAGGAAATATTCCAAGTGCAAAAACTGCAGAAACCGGATTTCCCTGACGGCACATCTCCTGCGCAGTCGCATTTACCTTGTTTTCAGTAAAAAGCTGTGAAATCAGGTTGATAAGTTCAAGCACCCGCGGAAAACTGATGCCGAGCAAGGCACAAATCAGAAAAACCTTTAAAGAAATCAGTTTTATGTTCAGCAGGTCCTTGCGCAGTGAAAAGCCCTCAGGATATTCCCCGTTGCGTTTTGCATAAAGGCAGATAAAAATAAAGCATAACAGCGGAAGATTAATTACCAGCTCAGCGGTAATCTGTCTGAACGCGAATCCCCTGATAGCGGAAAGCAACCCTATATATGATATAAACGTGCTGAAAATCAAAGAAACAAGCACTAATACGTTTACTCTTTTAACGTCCTTCATCCAAACTCCTTTATTTGAAAAATACTGATCTTAATGTGCCGTAATCATAATCACATCGATCGACACATTGACCCTTGTATCATATAATAAATAAATAATAAAAAAAGTCAATTCAAAACACTTCACAAATGAAAATAATTAGTGTATAATGTTTTTATGTATCTTAAAGCCATAATAAACATATAACTTTATTTTGTTTACTGAATTCAATTTCATTTCAGACAATCATAAAAGAAAGGCATGGATATAAATATGAGTAAACCCAAAGCAGCAGCAAGAAGTTATTCAGGACTTAAAACCATCAAAGGTGCACTTCTGTTTTATGTAATGGTTGGATGCGTAGTCATTATTTTCTCCGTTGTTATGTTCAATGCCTACTATATGCGGGAATCCATGTACAGCTCAATCAACAGCCTGCTGCGCACAAATTCAGACACCGCCGCATATTTTCTTGACTCCAAAACCGATGCCGACGGCAATATCCCCAGAGACCAGCTTTCAATATATGTTAAAGCACTCCGGGATCTGAGCGGCGATGAGAACCTGCAGTTCTTCATTGTGGACAGCGGCTCCAAAAATGTCTATCACTACAACACCTCCTTCTCAGATAATGCAAATCTTGCACAGGAGCTGAATGCAGATTTCACAAATCCCGATGTTTTCTCCTTTGAGGAGGACGGAGAAACCATGAGGGCAACCTCCTCGCGAATGGAGAAGAACGGCTGGAGGGTCGTTGCCTGCATTCCTCAAAGCACAATCGATTCCCTGATTTTTAAATATTCAGGCAGACCGGCCGTCATAGGTGCGGTGATTGCCATCATCGGCGGTATTGCCTTAAACGGTGCAATCAGAAGACGTCTTGCTTCAGTTACGGAGCTGAAGGAATTCATAAGGGACAAAATTGTCGGCAGCGCGGCAAATCAGAAGTTTAAAAACGAACCTGCCGAAAACAAGTTCCTGATAAACGAGCTACAGGATAAATTCCTTGTTACAATTGAAAAAACAAGAGAGGAATCCCAGGTCATCTTTACAAAGGTCACCGATACCTCATCAAGGATGTCCGATATCAACCAGAATATTTCAAACATAGGAGATACCATGGAGGCCACCGGCGCCAGTGTTCAGGCCCAGACAACAAGCATTGCCGACATCAACACCAGCTGCCAGGATGTATCCGCAGCTGTTGAAATGCTTTCTGAAGAAACACAGAGCATGGCTGAAAAAGCTGCCGATATCATTGAAAAGGTCGGCGCCATCGTTCCTGAAATCATATCAGGCAAAAATAATGCAGTCAGAATGACTCGGGAATCCAGGCAAAGGCTTGCTGAAGCCCTTGAAAACACTAAGGTTATCGAGCAGATTGTCGATGTTTCGGCTGCCATCAGCAATATTTCGGAGCAGACCAGTCTCCTTGCACTTAATGCCTCCATCGAGGCTGCCCGTGCCGGTGAAGCCGGTCGCGGTTTTGCAGTCGTTGCCGATGAAATCAGTATTCTTTCAAATACCACCAGCGATGAAATCAGCAAGGTAAACGAGCTCACCGAAAAGGTTACCGAAAGTGTACATGCCCTTTCAGACGAATGCAATTCCATCCTGCAGTTCCTGGACAGTGTCGTTCTCCGGGATTACGACAAGCTGGAAAGCCTTGCAGGACGCTATCAGGAGGATGCTTCCTTCTATGCTGAGACCAGCAGCTCTTTAGGTGCCGGAACACAGGAGCTGAATGCTTCCATCCAGAACATCACCACCGTCCTGAACTCAATTTCAGAGTCCCAGAAGAGCCTGAATACAGCTGTACTTAACGCCAATGACAATCTTCAGAAAATTTCATTTGCCAGCGATTCGGTTTCGTCTGAAACCTCCGATGTCCTTTCAAGCGTTTCAAGTCTTATCAACCTGGTAGACCGTTTTGACATAAACTGACCTGTATTTACCGGATATACGCTTACAGATATTGCTTTTTATAATGAAAACATAAAATATAAGCAGCCTCAGTCAGATACGACCGATGCTGCTTATTTTTTATACATTTCAGTGTT
>JAZQNG010000053.1:0-2131 GCA_045627205.1 Lachnospiraceae bacterium | reverse complement strand
AAGCATATTGAGAAGATAAATCAGGTTGTCAGGGGGGCATTGACCGAAGCTGACATGAAGCTGGAGCAGATGGACGCAATCGGCGTCACTTACGGTCCCGGGCTTGTAGGGGCTCTGCTTGTCGGCGTGGCTGAGGCAAAGGCCATCAGCTTTGCGTCGGGACTTCCGCTTGTGGGTGTGCATCACATTGAAGGTCATATTGCCGCAAATTATATTGAACACAAGGAACTCGAACCGCCGTACCTTTGTCTCGTAGTATCGGGCGGACATTCGCATCTTGTGGTTGTCAGGGATTATGACAAATATGAGATAATCGGAAGAACACATGATGATGCGGCAGGCGAGGCATTTGACAAGGTGGCGAGAGCTATCGGACTTGGTTATCCGGGCGGGCCGAAGGTTGACCGTGCCGCAAAACAGGGCAGAAAGGATGCCGTGGTATTCCCGAGAGGTCATATTGAAGGATGTCCCTATGACTTTAGCTTCAGCGGTCTGAAGTCAGCTGTATTGAATTACCTGAATTCATGTAAAATGAAGCAGGGTCTTGACGGTGATGAGATTTACAGCCGCAAGACAGACAATCCCGACTTTGACGGGAAAGAACTGGTAGACCCTGAAAACGGAGTTACCGTGGCAGACGTGGCAGCATCTTTTCAGGAAGCGGTTGTTGATGTGCTGGTTACTCATACAATTGCGGCAGCAAAGGATTTGGGCTTTACAAAGGTGGCTATAGCAGGTGGTGTGGCATCAAATTCGGCACTTAGGGCCGGAATGAAGAACGCCTGTGAAAAGGAAGGAATCAGTCTTTTTTACCCGTCACCGATTCTCTGCACCGACAATGCTGCGATGATTGGGTGCGCGGCATATTATGAGTATATATCCGGTACACGTCACGGACTCGACCTGAATGCTGTGCCGAACCTTAAGTTGGGCAAAAGAAGCTACTGAAGGAGGAACGGATGTGCAAAAGCAGCGGGATAAACGCTCTGCAGGGAGGCACAGGATTTGGCACGGTATTTTGTCGGATAACGCTGACACCAAATCATCACGCAGGATTCGTGAGCGGGTACTGAGGATGGGGAGAATATATGCATAATATTAATTCTATAGCTGTAATAGTAGCTGCGGGAACAGGTAAGAGAATGGGAGGTACTGTAAAAAAACAGTACATGGAAATTCGCGGACTTCCTGTTCTTTTTTATACAATAAATGCCTTTGAAAAAAGTAAAACTGACAGGATAGTTATTGTTACGGGACCTGATGAGACTGATTATGTGCGGAAAAACATCGTTGAAAAATACGGATTCAAAAAGGTTGAAACGGTGTGTGCCGGTGGTCGGGAACGATTTGATTCGGTATTTGAAGGCTTGAAGTCGATTAAAAGAATGAATAGAGGGGATGGAGGCAACTTTAAATTTGAGAAAATAAAGGCAGATAATACTGAAACGGAGACATCCCGGAAGCTGCCGGAACAGGAAAAAATGAATATAACCTGTAACGAGAGCCCAGACAGAAGAACGGATAATGAGATTTATACTGATATGTCAGGTGAGGGATGTTCAGACATTTTCAAAATAACGGATAATGGTTCTCTGCCGAAGGATATTCTTGTACTTGTACATGACGGAGTTCGTCCGTTCGTGACTCCGGAACTGATAAACCGTGTCATTGACAAAGCATATGAGACAGGCGCATGCGTGACGGCTGTTCCTGAAAAAGATACCGTGAAGACGGTAGAAAACGGAGTGATTACAAAAACACTTGACAGAAGTCTTTTGTATCGTATACAGACTCCGCAGGCCTTTGAATTAAATCTGCTGTATGACAGCTATGAGAGAATGTACGAGGAAATGAATTCAGACAGGGAATTGAAGGAGAAACTGACAAAAACAATAACAGATGATGCAACGCTTGTAGAGCATTATCAAAAAAAACAGGTTATAGTGGTTGATGGGGATTACCGCAACATAAAAATAACAACACCTGAGGATATAATAATTGCTGAGGCTTTTATAAACAGCTGACGATGTGGGTGAGAAAAGCGGAGGGAGCAGACATGCAAATTTGGACAAACAGATATATATTTGCGAAGAGACTTTGGGGATTGATAATCGGGTTTTTCCTGATAATA
>JAZQNG010000052.1:0-3215 GCA_045627205.1 Lachnospiraceae bacterium | reverse complement strand
TTCCTGAAATTGGAAAATACTCAGCCGATCAACTCCTTCAAGCTTCGCGGTGCATATTATATGATAAGTAAGCTTAACTCTGAGCAGCTGGCAAAAGGAATCTGCACCTGTTCGGCGGGCAATCATGCACAGGGTGTTGGACTGGCAGCAGATCACTTTGGCTGTGAAGCGACAGTCTATGTGCCGTCATCGACTCCGAAGAAGAAGCTGGAGAAAATCAGTTCTTATAAAAATGTTACTCTTAAGATTATAGAAGGCAGCTTTGATGATGCCAAGGCAGCGTGTCTGGCCGATGTGGAAGCCACTGGGAAGATATATGTTCCGCCATATGATGACAAGGATGTAATCGCAGGTCAGGGGACCGTGGGGTTGGAAATCATGAACCAGCTTCCTGATGCCGATGCAGTTGTAGTACCCGTCGGCGGAGGCGGATTGGCCTCAGGCATTGCGGTAGCAGTGAAAGCTGTCAATCCGGATTGTAAGGTTTTTGCGGTTGAACCGGAAAATGCGGCCTCCATGAAAGCATCTGTGGAAGCAGGAAAGCCGGTTGAGCTTGCAAGCGCCGATACCATTGCAGATGGAACTGCAGTAAAGAAACCGGGGGACATTACCTACGAAATCTGTAGCTCGCTCTGCGACGGATTTATCACGGTCACAGAGGCTGATATCAAATCTGCAATCGCCCAGCTTTACATCGAGGAAGGAATTACGTCGGAGGGAGCAGGCGCACTTTCAACTGCAGCGGTAATGACAGGACAGATTCCTTCGGATTGCAAGAAAGTGGTTTGCGTTGTTTCGGGTGCTAATATTGACCCGGATCTGCTGCAGGAAATTGTGGATGAAGCAGATGACATTAAAACGATAAGCACGGCCAATGCCCCTGCTGCTGTCGGACCATATTCGCAGGCGATTGTGGCCGGAGATACCGTATATCTGTCAGGCCAGATCGCGCTTGATCCTGCCACGGGCGAAGTCGTAGGAAAGACAGTAGGAGAACAGGCAGAGCAGGTCTGCAAAAATATTGAGGCAGTTCTGGAGGCAGCAGGAACCGATATCAGCAGGGTAGTCAAGACGACTTGCTATCTGGCAAATATTGAAGATTTCTCCGCTTTCAACGAAGTATATGCAAAGCATTTCACCACTGCGCCGGCAAGGTCATGCGTGGCGGTTAAGGATATTCCAAAGGGTGTTCTGGTGGAAATAGATGTGATTGCTGTGAAATAATCTGATAGGAAAGAGGTAATAAATGGATATTCAGATATTGTTAGCACTGCAGGGATTCCGTGAGGCAATCGGAAATTGCCTTAACAGTTTTTTTGCATTTATTACGACAATCTCAGTCGATTATTACATACTGATTCCGTCCCTGATAATATTCTGGGTCATTGATAAAAAGAAAGGCATGTATGCCCTGGGCTCATACGGTCTGGCATGCTTCGGGAATGCTGCGCTTAAAGCGGCTTTCTGTGTATACAGACCGTGGATCAGAAATCCTGAGATCAAACCGCTGGAATCTGTAATGTCGGGAGCGACAGGCTATTCATTCCCAAGTGGTCACAGCTCATCGGTGGGAGGATTTTACGGAGGACTCATCGCAGCATACAGAAAGCATAAGGCATTTTGCATCTTCGGTGCCATAATGATTTTCCTCACTATGTTCTCAAGGCTGTATGTAGGAGTACATACACCGCAGGATGTCCTTGTGGGAGCCGCTGTCGGCATACTTGCGGCAGTTATTGTTATGCTTACGGACCGTTTCCTGGAGCACCATCCGGACAAGGACTGGATTGTGCTTGTAATAACATTGGCAATTTGTGCAGCATTACTTCCGTATCTCAGCTTTAAAAGCTATCCAATGGATTATGTTGACGGAAAGCTTCTGGTAGACCCTGTAAAAATGCAGGTCGGAGGATTCAAAGATCCCGGAAGGTTTTTCGGCGTAGTTATTGGCTGGTTTGTTGAGAAGCGCTGGATACGTTTCGAAATCAAAGGTTCCGCAGCCAAGAAAGTTTTGTGCTGCATCCTCGGAGGACTTCTGTTTGTATTTTACTGGACAGTGATCATGATTCCTGCAGGAGATGCCATAAACAATGGATTGGCACATTTCTTCCTTCAGGCATCTGCGCCGTTCCTGTTCATGACACTGTATCCGTGGGCTTTTGCACGCATCAGTAACAAAAGGAAGAAATCACCGGCTACGGAAGACGGAGTACGAATATTATGAAAGTTATTTCGGTTCATAACAGAATAATACTCATTATGGTAGTCATTGCGGTTACTGCCGTTATGCTGACTTCTTGTAATAATAAGAGCGATATTAAGAAATTCAAAACACTTGATGACCTTAAAAACTGTACCTTTGCAATCAGCGATGGTAATAGTAGCTATGAGGGAGAAATAAGGAATGAATTGCCGGGTGTTCAAATTGACAGATATACCAATTATTTTGACACTTTTATTGCGGTCGCTAACGGGAATGCTGATGCAGCCTTTTGTTTTAAGTACACATTTATTGGCCTTAAGGAGAGCTATCCGAATATGGAGTATGTGGAATCAAATTATAAGATTCCGATAGTGGCTAATTTCTCAAGTAATGCCGATGAATTGAAAATAGACTTTAACAGATTTATCAGAGAATCTGAGCAGAACGGTTTACTGGAAGAACTTGCCGAAAAATGGATGTACAGATATGACGAGCTTACTGATAAAGATATTGTTGATTTCAGTGATCTGAACGGAACTAACGGAAGCTTTAAATATGCGGTATCTAATGATGTAATTCCATATATATACCAGAGAAACGGCAAATTGACCGGATTTGAGCCGATGCTTGTATACGAGTTCTGTAAAGCTCGTGGATATAAACCGGTTGTTATTGAATCGAAGTATGATGCAATTGTTGCAGGTGTGGCAACCGGTAAATACGATATGGGAACGGGCGGATACGGGTATACGGCTGAGAGGAGTGAAAATTCTAATTTCTCAGACCCATATTTTTATGATTATGTTGTGTATACCGTTAAAGGTGATAAAGCCTCCGGTGGGATTTGGGAAAATATTAAAGGTGCTTTCAGTCGAACATTTATAACACAGAACAGGTGGATGCTTTATGTTAACGGCATGATTGTAACCCTGCTGATTACTGTTCTGTCGGTGGCACTCGGAGCAGCTGTGGGGTTTGCACTGTTTTTGTGGTCAAGACACAGAAAATGGCT
>JAZQNG010000051.1:0-21609 GCA_045627205.1 Lachnospiraceae bacterium | reverse complement strand
TCGTGAACTGATACGTTCCGTCATCCTGCTTTGCGGGGGTTATTGTTTTGGGATCGACAGGAGCAGAACCCATGAACAGTTTGGGAGCAGGACTCTTGAGTGGTTTGGGATCCGATGCTTCTTCAATGCTGACATACGCCGCGCTGTGGTCGCCTGCGTATTCGGTAGTATTCGTATCCACACCAGGAGCTGATCCACCCGCCATAACGTTGAATTCAACGCCTTCTTTGAAGGTCACGGTGCCGGATGTGGAGCCGGATACGCCTTTACCGATGGCTTCTGCGTATGTACCTGCAACAGCTTCAACTGATCCGCCGTTGATGATTACGGTGCCGCCGTTGCCGCCTTTTTCGGTGGTTCCGTCAACGAAGCACTGTCCGCCGCCAATACCTGCAGCACCGTTTCCTCCAGTTGCGGTAACTTTACCACCGTTAATTGTTACGCTGGCACCATTGCCGCCATATCCGCCGCCGATACCTGCTCCACCGTCAGAGCCGCCGGTTGCCGTTACAGTTCCGCCGTTGATGGTCACGATACCTCCATCGCCGTACATACCACTGCCTATACCTGCGCCCTTACTGCCGCCAGTCGCTGTTACAGTTCCACCGTTGATAATTACAGTGCCTCCTGCGCCGCCTGTTACGCTGGTTTCGTCATAGAAGCCCTCTCCGCCGCCGATACCTGCGCCATTCATGACGCCGGTTGCTGTTACTGTTCCGCCGTTGATGGTCACAGCTCCGCCTGCGCCTTTTCTTCCGCCGCCGATACCTGCCGCGCCTCCCGCGTATTTTTTTGCTTGACTGCCGGTTGCGGTCACATTACCGCCGTTGATGGTCACAGTTCCACCTGCGTCGCCGTTATCACCGCCGCCAATACCTGCTCCGCCGCTCGTGCCTATTGCTGTAACCGTTCCGCCGTTGATGGTCACAGCTCCGCCTGCGCCTTCTCTTCCGCCGCCGATACCTGCACTATAGCCACCACCGGTAGCCGTTACAGTTCCACCGTTGATGGTTACATTGCCACCTGCCTTGTATCCTTCGCCGCCGATGCCGGCAACCTCCTCAGCGCCGGTTGTAGTCAGCTTACCGATAGCTTCGGGCTCACTGGTGATGACAACGGCCTTATCCGATGCAACACGGATACCGCGTGTCACGGTGAGATTTGCGTCATTGCAAAGAATGAGTGTCGTAGGATTTGCTTCCGTGCCGTTTACGGTGATTTTCTCTATTTCCACCGTCCCGTTGACGACATAGAATTTGCCCGCGCTAAGCGTGATGATGGTCCCGCCAGACTGGGAGATCAAATCGGTTACTTTGATGAAGTCAGTGGTTTTCTTTTCAACGAGCTGCTTATTTGTCTCGTCCCAAACCATGTATTTGACAGGCGCGGCGTAGGTGCCGTTAAAAACTCTGAAGTCTATCTCCCCGGAACCCGACAGATCATTGCCCGCAAACGTCATCGAAGTGAGCTTGTCGTCCGTCATCGTGCAGGTTGCCGTACCGAACTCGGTAGAGTACACATACGTGTCGCCGACCTTGGTAAAGGTATCGTTGTCATCGAAGCCGAAAGAAAGAACCGCTGTTCCGGGAATCGTACACAACATGGCGAGGCCGCTATCGTCTCCCGACACCCAGAATGCCGATTGCCCTTCGCCCGCTATCCAGGCATCTTCCGGAATGCTTACAGCAGACGGATTAGACCAGACAAGGCCGTTATCCACGGTCGGGATGTCTGTGGTCGTTCCGACGATCGTGCTGATGTTCCTTGTCCACTGTGCGTACAGCGTCATATTCGCTGTAACGGTGCCATTGTTGAAATTCCACGGATCGGACAGCGCACCGGTGGTGGCGTCTTTTGTCTTGTACCAGCCCGCAAAGGAATGAACCGTGTCGATCGGATCGGCAGGCTTGGTGACCTTCTCGCCGTCTTTAATCGTCTGCGACGTCGGTGCTGTGCCGGTAATGCCATTCAGATTGAAGGTAACAGTGTATTCTTCCGGTGCTGGGGGTGTAAAGCTCTTGCCTTCCGGCGGTGCGATAAAGTTGGTTCCATCGCCGTAGTACCATTCGTCGCTTTTGTTGGTCTTCTCTCCTGTCTTGGCAGGAATCTTTACATCAAAAGTTTTCGGGTTAAATTTGAAAACATTATTACCATAAGTTCCCGTTATTTTTGACAAATCCCATCCGGATAAGTCAAGCACAAAATCAACTGAACCATTGCCGAAATTCTGGAACATATTGAGAATAGTTGTCACCTTGCCGGTGTTCCATTTGCTCACATCAGGAACGGTGTTGAGTACCGTTGAATTAGAGCCGTACCCATTGAACATATCTGCCATAGTTGTAACATTGGCGGTGTTCCATTTGCTCACAACGGGAACGGCGGTGAGGGCGGTTGAGCTATTGCCATAGCCCTTGAACATAGCGTTCATCTTCTTCACACCAGCGGTATTCCAGTTGCTCACGTCAGGAACGGTGTTGAGTTTCGTTGATTTATGGCCGTACTCAGAGAACATCTGTTGCATACTTGTCACATTGCCGGTGTTCCATTTGCTAACATCAGGGACAGCGTTAAAATCCTGTGATTCATGGCCGTATTTCTGGAACATATAGGTCATATCAGTCACATTGCAGGTGTTCCACCCGCTTACATCCGGAACTTTGTCAAGCGAGCTTGAGAAGTTTCCATATGATTCGAACATTGCGGTCATATTTGTGACGTTGCCGGTATTCCATTCACTCACATCAGGGACGACGTTGAGGGTGGTTGGACTGCCGGTAGAACCGCTGCCGAAACCATTGAACATAAAGGACATATCCGTCACGTTCGACACGTCAAGATATTCCGCACCGGAAATGCTGGTGGCAATAATCATATTTTGGAACATGCACGTAGTGCTTGTCAAACTTTTATAATCTGCAACGGAACTGTCGATTTTGACGCTCTTTACGCTCTTGCGGATGCTGTTGTAGCCCCATTTTGCACCATTGGATTTTGAATTATCAAAGAGATAATTAGTTGTGCCATCTTCGTAAACAGTAATTCCTTCACCGCTGTGGTCTACTACATCATAGTAGAACGTCAGGGTATTGGCATCGCCAGTCGTATCGTATACTGCCTTGAGCGTAGCGAGGGTAACGGTCAGCGATTTGAGCTGATACCCCTCGTTCGGCTTGACCGTAATCGTTACGGTTTCGCCCTTTGCGGCAGTCGCCTTGTCGATGACGATATAGCCGTGATTCGTTTCTTTGGCACTTTCCGGTGTGCCGTTGGTGATGGCGTAGCTTTCTCCACCCGCAAATACCGTCGTCGGTACGAGCGACACGACCATGATCGCCGCTAATAAAAGTGCTAAAAATTTCTTTTTCATGACTATCCTTCCTTTCAAAAGTTTTTATGGTTGCATAGAACTCCTGTTCGTTCGTAGGAACGTCCGCCGATTACTTATCTTTGTCAAGTCTTTTTGCGAAAATTCTTTTGGATTTTTCAAGTACGAGCCATTGTCGGTGATTTGAATTTGGCCGCCTGCGGCAAGGTAATCGAGATTTCCTTTCAGCCGCTTTTTCATTTCAAGATAGGCAAGCTCTCCGGTGCAGTGGCAGGAGTAATAATGCACCGTGAAACAGTCGAGATTTTCAGCAAGGTGGGAAATAAAATCTTTGCCGTGCATCCTGTGATACTGCTCATGCTCAAAGGCATCTCTTATGTATTCGCCGCCGTGATCGTAATGACCGTGAAAGATAACATAATTTCGATTATGTAATACATAGATACCTGAAAATAGGTACAGTACGCCCTACCCACAGACATACACATATAATGTATCATAATTTTACGGATTTGTAAATTATAATAACCCGAAGTATATTTGCAGTTTTCTCCTGTCTGATTAAAATTCTCACTTTTTCAAAAAAAAAACGGCAAACCGTTCAGGTTCGCCGTTAATCACCGTTAGTCAGCTTATCATTTCTTCTTTAAGGTCATAGGAAGCTCAAAAGGTACTTCCATATTAGAAGCTGAAGTAATTTCTGTAAACTTCAATTCCTTGTCATTTACAATCTCATACTTGATATAATCATTCTCGTTCAAAGTCTCTTCATAAATGAAAAGCTTGCCATCCTTAAGCTCAAACTTACCCTTCTTTGATATCTTGTCCTTAAGCTCAGTTACGTCAAAGCCCTCATTTGCAACCTCTTCTACATAAGCGTCCACACTATCATAACCCATACTCTGGATAACCTCATCGGCATTATCACCAAGCATATCGGCCATCTGAGCCTTTAAGCCCTCAACCATGGTGCTCTTAAATGAATTTAAGGATTCATCGGTAACAGTCATTGATGCGCTCTTGTCATCACCAAATGTAAATGCTACTGTAATGCTTAAACCATTAGGAAAATACTGCTTTACAGCTTCTGCATCCTCATCATCTCCCATCATAGTAGATGTAAGGTCAACAGGTGTTTCCCATGTTCCTACAAGCTTCTTGTCATCGCTCTTTGAGCAGGCAGTCAAAGCTAAGCATGCTAAACATAACACAAGAGCAAGAACTACTTTTTTTACTTTTTTCATTTTGATAACCTCTCTTTTTAGTTTATTTTTGTAAAACAAACCGTATTATATTGATTCACTATTAATTTGTCAAGGAATATTTTACAAAATAACCCCCCTTATTTTGCAGCAAATTAAGTTTTAATAAACAAATCCTAATCCCGATCCGGCTTTTTTCAATGAAAGCCTTATTACGCTCCCTCCAGTATTTTACGTACCTCCTCAATTGTCGGAGGGTTAAGCGGAAGCGGATACCTTGAAATTGCCACACTGGAGCATGCACATGAAAAACGTACTGTCATCTCATCATCAAACCCGTGTAAAAGCGAATATATACATCCGGCCTTAAAGGTATCGCCTGCTCCAAGCGTACTCTTCACATCAGTTTTAAAAACAGGCAAATAATGAAGTCCGGTTGATTTTCTTCCGTATAGTACAGCATTATGTCCCGTAGTGATAATCACAAGACCATCGGAGGTTGCCGTCATAAGCTCAAAAACCTCCTCCTTGGACATGTTTTTGTAATGCTCCGCAAGACATTCCTTTGAAACCACATTTATCGTCGAATGCTGATGAAGGAACTCCTCATGTGCACAATCAATGGTCACATACGGAATATTATATTTTACACACAATTCTGCTGTCTGCAGCGTCTCCTCCATAAAAAAGGGATCGATTCCCGCTACCTTCGCCCGTCTGATGTCCTTCTTCTTAGGTGCATTCCACCTTTTTTCCCTATTCTCATAAAGCGTCTGAAATACTCCCATCGGAGACCTGACAAGACCGGCCACAAGAACATAGTCCATCAGACCGTCATACTCAGGATCGAAATACAGGGATTCAAGGTCAACAGTCCTGTTTTCGTAAAATTTCCTAAGCATAGGCGCTACCTCAGTACCTATGTGTGTACCGTCAAGCTTAACGCTTACCCCAAGGGATGAAAGTACCGTGGCAGCCGTGCCTGTTTCCCCTCCCGGAAGGAAGTATTTTGCATTTATTTCCGAATATTCATCAGGTAATGGAAAGCCGTCCCTTAAATAAAAGGAATGGGTACCTAAAATCTGTCCATGCATATATACATCATAATCTGTTAATTTCATATCCGCTCCATCTGCCGCTGCTTTTAAACCCCCGGGTATCTTATCACCTGCTTATTTACGGCTTATTATATTTTTAAAGTTCTGAGATATTTCTTGTGTTCCTCTGAAAATCCTAAAGCTCTCCAACGCTTTCTGAATGGCTTTATTATGTGTCCAGGTATCCAGACACCTGTTTTCCAGGAATGGAAGTACCGCGTCATACTGTTTTGCAAGAGCCGTTGCAAAATACCAGGCAATCACCATCTTAAGATAATAATCTTCTCCCTGCTTTTCACTTATAAGCTTTGCATATTTTATATCAAAATCATCATCCAGCTCCCTTATGCAGACATCAAATTCCTTTTCCATACCGGCAACCATAATATGCAGCTGGTTTTCCTCATAATAGGTGTGTGGAAGCTCCTTCATGAAGTTTTATACATTGCCTTTATTGTTCCCAACGTCTAACATTATGATGACAAATCCCATCAAATATATTATAATCAGAGCGCAGTGTTTTGTGGATAATTAATGAAAGGAAGTATGAGCAATGCAAAAAGCAGCCGTTAAAAACCAAACTCCGGGCTATATCCTGATCAATATGCTTTATTTCTGTGTTTTCTGTTCCATTCACGGATATGCTGCCGTAATTCTTTTAGGCCGAGGCTTTTCAAATGCGCTTGTCGGAACAACACTTGCTGTTGCAAATATACTTTCAGCCATCGGCCAGCCGCTTATTGCCGGAATTGTTGATAAAAGCCGGGAAATCACAAACCGGCTTGTTATAATAGTATCCTCATTTATTCTGATAGCAGGTGTTCTGCTTCTGCTTTACGTAAAAACCGGAACAGCCGTGACCTTTATCATTTTTGCTCTTGTTTACACAATCCAGTTCATATATCAGTCAAATATCATTGCAATGAATTTTGAATACCAGCGTGCAGGCAGCAAAATCCAGTTCGGACTTGCCAGAGGACTCGGCTCAGCCGGTTTTGCAATTTCCTCCGCACTTTTAGGCGGTCTGGTTGAAAAAAACGGCACTGATGTGCTGCTTTATTTCACAATAGCAGCGCTCATACTTCTGATAATTGTCACCTTTTTATTCAAAAAGCCCGATAACGGAACAGATGATAATGAACAGCTGTCAGCAAGGCCGGCAGGTGCTCTTGAATTTGTACGGAAATATAAGCGCTTCATGCTCTTCACAATAGGAACAGCCTTCTGCTTTTTCTCACATAATATGCTGAATGATTTCCTTATTCAGATAATCAGGAATCTCGGCGGAGGTGAAACACAGCTCGGCTATGCAACCTTTCTTGCCGCAATCCTTGAGCTTCCCGTAATGGCATTAATCGGCCTTGTACTTAAACACATCAAAAGCAATAAGGTTCTTGTATTTTCCGCGCTTGCATTTCTGATAAAAAACGGTGTCATGCTGCTCTCCACCAGTCTGACAGGTATGTACATCAGTCAGGCATGCCAGCTGCTGGCATATGCAGTATTCATCCCTACCGCCGCATACTATGCGGACGCCGAAATGGAAAGCTGCGATAAGGTAAAGGGACAGGCCTTCATAAACAGTGCCATTACCCTCGGCGGAGTATTCAGCAACCTTATATGCGGAAAAATACTGGACGAATACGGTGTGGGAGCAATGCTGACAACAGGCCTTATCGTCTGTGCAATCGGTCTTGTAATCATCGGTCTTGCCGTAGGCCACAATAGGACCTCACATACAGGTGTCTCCTGTTAAAGACGATATTTCAGGAACGTGCTTTTACAAAAAAATCAATAGTCAATGTCCTTCAGCAGCATATCAATTAATTCTGCATTTTTTATTGTAAATTCCGGTGATACATGCGGCTTATCACCCTTAAGAATACAATTTCCAAGCTGAGTAATCTCAAGTGAATAATTCTGAGGAACATTAATTTTTCTTTCACAGTTTTTTCCATCTGCGATAATTCTGTATGACAGCTCACCCTGACCGTTATATTCAGCCTCTGACCTTATATCACCCTTAGTACCATGAATGAACAGTCTGTCGTAACGTGCATTTGAATCCGTACCTAAAATCATTCCCACATTAAAGGAAGCCCTGACTCCGTTTTTAAACTTAATGAGAGCGCCGGCAAAGGAATCCACTCCATCCTCATTCTTTTCAGCCAAAGCCCTTGCATATTCGATATCGGAATCTGTAAGAGACAGGATCATAGTGGTACAGTAGCAGCCCAGATCATATATCATTCCTCCGCCCATACTCTTTTTAAGGCGGAAATCAGATTTATAGCCCTGTGTCAGGAACGCGGTATCAATATATACCGGCTCACCTATCACACCGCCCTTCACATCACGTATAAGGCTCTTCATATAATCGCCGTGAAGATAAGCAAAGGCTTCCATCAGAATGACATTGTTTTCTTCAGCAGCCCGGAACATTTCACGTGCATCTGAAGCAGAGAGTGCCATCGGCTTCTCACAAAGTACGTGCTTGCCTGCCTTCAGTGACCTGATAACCCACTCCTTATGGAGATCGTTCGTCAGAGGAATATATACTGCCTGAACCCTGTCATCGTCAAGAAGCTTCTCATATCCCACATAGCCCTTTTCAAAACCGAATTCCTCCTTAAAGCTGTTAACCTTTTCTTCATTTCTGCCTGCAATGGCATAAAGCTTACAATTATCCGCCAAAAGCATTCCGGGAACCGTACAGCCTCTTGCAATGCCTGCTGTTCCCATCACTCCCCAGTTTACCTTCTTATCTGTCATTTTATCTGCTCCCCCTTTTAAACATTATACGTAATCAGTGCCAGGTTGCCTTTTCACCCGTATATTTTTCGCCCAGCCGGCTTGCATTTGATTCAACAAAGCACGAGGTGTAGGGTATATTTTTCTTTCTGCGTCTTTTTATAAAAAACGGAAGATTTGCCCAGGCACCTGAAATAAGAGCCACAAACGGAAAAAACGGTCCAAGTACCATGGACTGCAGGGTATGTCCGTATTCATGAACCCGAACACGGGATGCATCCGGTCTTGAATCAACAAATATAAACATTCCAAGGCTCATTCCGTAATATTCCTTTTTCCACACTGTCTCTATGCAGCCCCGGTAAAAATGATGAGGTCTGCGTATATTTATCATAAATACAATGAATCCTGCAAAGGTCTGTAAAAATCCCCATGTCCATTGCAGAAAAATATAAACAATATAAAAAATCAACCGTGGAGCACGGCTGTTTTTACAATATCTGTCAGATTTCCCTTCCATTGTCACTCCTGATTCTGCCATATTTCCTCCTAATGCAACGAATGTAATGAGTTGCTCATGGAGTTGATTGGTGCGTATTTTTGCACCAATCTCGCAGTTTGAAAATTTATTTTCAAACTTTCTCCTAATGCAACGAATGTAATGAGTTGCTCATGGAGTAGATTGGTGCGTATTTTTGCACCAATCTCGCAGTTTGATAGTTTGCTATCAAACTTTCTCCTAATGCAACGAATGTAATGAGTTGCTCATGGAGTTGATTGGTGCGTATTTTTGCACCAATCTCTTAGTTTGAAAATTTATTTTCAAACTTTCTCCTAATGCAACGAATGTAATGTGTTGCTCATGGAGTTGATTGGTGCGTTCTTAGCACCAATCTCTTAGTTTGTAAATTTATTTTCAAACTTTCTCCTAATGCAACGAATGTAATGAGTTGCTCATGGAGTTGATTGGTGCGTATTTTTGCACCAATCTCGCAGTTTGAAAATTTATTTTCAAACTTAAACACAGAATATTTTACTATTTTTATATATAACCGTCAACAGAATATACGGAAAACAGGCAATCCTGACAGGATATTACATTACGTAATACAATCGTAAAGTCCGTAATTTTACGCTGTAAATTAAATAGCCCTTTGAATTCCACACCGATATAGTGTATTATTGAATTTACAGAAGCAGAACTGAAAGGAAAACAGAAATGGCAATCATTGAAATTACTTCCATAGATGCACCGGAGCTTGATATTTACGCAAGAATAAAGGATGTCCAGCTTTATCACTTTTACGAGCCGGATGCAGGTATATTTATAGTTGAAAGTCCGGCACTTGTCGAACGCGCCCTTGACGCAGGCTACACACCTGAGTCCTTTCTCTGCGAGCCAAAATACCTCGACAAGCTGAACACACGTATTTTTTCAAAAATGCCGGAGATACCTGTATACACAGCCCCCTTAGAGGTAATGGAACAGATAACGGGATACCATCTTACAAAGGGAGTCCTTAGTATTTTCCGGAGACGTCCTCTTCCGGACATAGATAGTATACTTACAGGAAAAAACAGAATAGTGATTTTGGAAAACACGCAGAATCCGACAAATGTAGGTGCTATGTTCAGATCGGCTGCCGCACTCGGCATGGACGCAATACTGCTTTCCTCTGACTGCAGCGACCCCTTATACAGACGTGCCTCCAGGGTAAGCATGGGAACAGTATTCCAGATTCCCTGGACATATCTTAATACCCCAGATACAATGTGGCCGGATAAGGGAATGGAATATATGCATAAATGCGGATTTAAAACCATAGCAATGGCTCTGTGCAGCAATTCAATATCACTTGATGACCCGGTCCTGAAAAGTGAGGAAAAACTTGCCATAGTAATGGGAACAGAGGGCGACGGTCTGACACAAAACACAATCGCAGCCTGTGATTACACCGTGCGTATTCCAATGTATGCCGGAGTTGATTCACTGAATGTGGCAGCAGCAAGTGCCGTTGCTTTTTGGGAATTACGAAAATAATAATCCTATATGTGTTCTATCCTCTCACGAAGCTTGGCAACATAGGTAAAAAAACCATAATAGCTGAAAACCTTCAACGCCTTTTCAGCTGCAAAAACATAATAGCTGTCACGCTTGCAGGCTTTATCCTCGAAAACTGCTACGGCCCTGTTCAGGAATACCAATATTCCTTTTTCGCCATCCTGAAGCCCATACCTGTACTCAACCAGCTCCGCAAGGCTTAAATAGGTCAGGGCTTTATCAACATTGCATTCATTATTTTCGGCGTCAACGGCTTCCAGAATCTGAAGAGCCTTATTCAGGCATTTTTCAGCATTATCATACTGTTTGTTTTTTTCCTCTTCTGATAGCCCTTCCTCCGTAGCATAGCCCATATAAGCCATGGCAATATTATTATTCAGGGCTGCCTGTCTGACATCCTTTTCGGGAATCTTATCAAGATAAATCCTTTGTGCTTTTTCGTAATATTCTACCGCTTCAGCATTCCGTCCAAGCCACTTAAAAACATTTGCAATATTCAGCATAGCCGTTGCTCCCGTCAGTTTGTCGGACAGATTTTCTTCATCAATCATATCAGCCAGTTCTTCAATATACATACCAACCGAAGCCGTATCCTCTCTTCGACGGCAAAGTCCAAGCATTTCATTTAAAACAGTAAATCTGCAGCGTTCATCATGCTTCGCCCTTGCTTCATCAAGCCAGTATTTCAAATGATGGTCTGCAGCCTCAAACTCATTTTTCCTAAGGTGCTCATCAAGTGTATCCATGACACGTTCTATTGAAATCATATTTCCTCCTAATACAACGAATGTAATGAGTTGCTCATGGTGTAGTTAATTAATGTTTCAAATTTTTATTAAATTTGGAACATTAATTGGTGCGCTTTTAGCACCAATCTCGCAGTTTGAAAATATTTTTTCAAACTTAACCTCCTTGTGAAGCCCTGTAAATTTGAAATGCCATATTACAGGAATGGTTTACCCGGTCAGAACGATGCAATCGTAACGTATTGCCTTCCCGCTGATTGAATATGAAGGCTTAACACCTGCCAGAAACGGACCCTTAAGAGGTCTTTTTATCACTATCCTGTGAGGATGTGCCTGCATGGCTGATTTTAAGAGATTTTCCTCATCATCGCACGGGAACTCAAGCTGCTGAAGAAGCTGAAATTTCTTTTTTACCGAAGCGCTTTTGCGGCGCTCCGGAAACATAGGGTCGAGAACAATTACATCAGGAACAAAGTCCAGCTCCTTCATTGCCTCAATACTGTTTCCTTCAATCAGCTCCATACGTGAAACCGTTTCCCTAAGCTCCTCAGTGTCTGCAGCTCTTTTCAGTGCATCCCTCAGCAGCGCGGCAATTACAGGATCGTATTCATAAAGCCTGACCTTATAACCAATGGCAGCCAGAAGCATGGAATCCTCTCCCATCCCGGCTGTTGCATCGATACAGACCGGCTGATGGTCCGTCCCCTTTATTTTAGCGGCCTTTACAAGAAACTCCCTTCCAAGATTATCCTGCTTAAGTCTTGGGAGCAGCTTTGTCATATCTCCCCTCATTTCCAGTCCACCATTCTTCAGCGTAAGACCCAAGGGGCCAAGTGTCAGAATAATTCCCTCAGGATTTTCAGGATTATATTGGGAAAGCAGCCTGGTATTAAGATGTTGTGCCAAGGCCTCTGCCTCATTCAGATATTCATCTGACAATGGAAATACTCCAAATACATTATTCATATACCTTTTATCAGTCTCCAAACTTCTTCTTTTTCAGGCATCGATCTGATTGCGCCCCTTCTCGTTGTTACAATTGAAGCAGCAGCATTCGCAAATGTAAGCATATCTGTGAGCTTATCCCTGGTAAGTTCCTGAATCCCATTGTCACAGATGTATCCTAAAACCGCTCCGCAGAAGGTATCACCGGCACCTGTAGCATCTATTACCGCAGGCTGGATAAAGCCAGGTACTTCTACACGGATATTCCTATAATATGCCCTACTGCCGGCCTTTCCAAGCGTCAGGCAGATTAACGGAATATCAAATTGTCTGCGCAATTTTGCTATACCTTCATCATAATCCTCTTCGCCGGTCAAAAACTGTATTTCATTATCCGATATTTTCAGGATGTCACAAACAGAAACAGCTTTATACATCTGTTCACATGCATTATCAAGCGAATCCCAAAGCGGCTCACGCAGGTTTGGATCAAGGGATATCAGGGCACCGCTTTTTTTTGCATCACCGACTGCCTTTAGGGTAGCCTCTTTTACGCCCTCCGCTGTCATTGAAAGCGTTCCGAAATGAAATATTTTTGTGTCCGAGGTCATCTCACTTTTTATATCTTCAGCAGAAAGCATCATATCTGCACCGGGCTTCCTGTAAAAAGAAAATTCACGTTCGCCGTCCGGCATATTATGAACAAAAGCAAGCGTTGTAGGCACCTCATCCGTATTCATCAGATAACGGCTGTCAATTCCACAGGCTTCTATGGTGCCACGGAGCTGTTTCCCAAACATATCATTGCCGACCTTTCCGACAAATGCAGTTTTCTTTCCCATCTTCTGCAGCATGGCGAGAACATTGCAGGGCGCACCTCCCGGATTTGCCTCAAACATTGGATTTCCCTGACTGCTTTCACCATTAAGCGTAAAATCTATCAAAAGCTCGCCAAGAGCAACAACATCATATTTTTTCATGCTTCCTCCTAATGCAACGAATGTAATGAGTTGCTCATGGAGTAGATTGGTGCGTTCTTTGCACCAATCTCTTAGTTTGAAAATTTATTTTCAAACTTCATCTCCTAATGCAACGAATATTATAAAACGTATGTCATAATACGTCAGTACTTTTGCCCCCCTGATGATTATATACATCAGCTGCAACCGAAGTATCAATATTACAATACGGAATAAGTGTAGCCTGAAATGCATGGTATAAATCAGATTTTCCCGGCCAGACGGTATTTAGAAGTTTATTATTGCTGTCAAGCTGATGATACCACGACCCATTAATATGATCCCGCACCTTGTCCTCAAGATATTCAAGAAATTGCGAGTAATAAGCCGCATACCTTTTACTTTCATCGGCTTTACCGGTAAAAATACCATATTCCGGGGACGTAACCCGATAAAGCACCGCCGAAGTATTAATTGCCTCAGCCAGTGTCCAATGCATTCTGTCATGCACGACCGGAATACCGTTCCAATCTGTTGTATATACGATTCCTGGAGCGCCGTCGGAATTCCATGCATCCCCTACTGCCCTGTCAAACAGCTGCTGAGCACATTCAATATACCCCTTAAGGGCTTCAGCATCGTTTTTTACCGATGAAACAGCCCACTGCGTTATAAGCCTTGCCCATTCAATCCCATGTCCCGGGGTAGCCCCATAGGGCTTGAACTGATCCGCCGGCCTTTCCCTGTTACATTCAAGCTCGGCCTCCCAATTTTCATTAAAATGTTCAGGTATACGCCAGCTGTTTGCTCTCGCCCATTCAATCACCCTGTCAATGATTCTTCCCGCCCTGCACCTGTATTTATCATCCCCTGTCGCATCCGCAACAGCTAAAAACGCCTCCACAGTATGCATATTGGCATTCAGGCCGCGATATGGGTCAAGCACACTAAAACCGGTGTCCCAGGTATCTGCCGAAAGACCCTCTTCCTCATTCCAGAAATACTTATCATATATCTCCAGTGCATCCTTCAAAAGAACATCTGCGCCCTCTATTCCGGCAAGCTTTGCCGAGGAAGCAGCCAGAATCACAAAGGCATGTGCATAGCACTGTTTATTCGGTAAAGGCTCATTATCCTTTGTAATGCCCGCATACCATCCACCAGACACATTATCATGCAGCTCCCCTGCCAGTCCTTTAAGACCTGCTGCAGCCAGCTCCTCACTTCCCTCAGAACCAAGCAAACTGCCGATGCTGTAAACATGCGTCATTCTACTTGTAATCCAGGTTTCACGTGGTCTGTCCGTCCATGGCTTTCCATCATCCCCCAGATAATACGATGCTCCCCCCGGTGACGCAAACTCATGTCCAAACCTCAGAAGCTCCTCCCGAAGCACCCTCATATACTCACGATTCTCCACTGAATCAATCACAAATCTCTTCTCCATACGCAGCTCCTTTTAGTCCCTTGGGCCCTTGGGGACGGTTCTTAAATCAACAATATCTGTCCCCCAAATTCCCCCTTGGGGGACGGTTCTTAAATCAACAATATCTGTCCCCAAAACGACACTTAATCCGTTACCTTCTATATTTTATTATTATCTGTCGAAATTATAACATATGCAACCTATTTTTTAATTTTTCGAGGGGAATATTTGTTTGTTTTCCGAGAAGAAACTCCGGTGATTTTCTCAATTTGATTTGCATTAACTCCTGCCTTATACAATTCACTTAATATTTCACGGATTGATACGTCATCCATTTTCTTTAAGTCATGGGGATCGTCAAGACCTGAAACCGTGCGTATTATTGTAAGCACATCATCATCAGACATGTTATTCCGTGTGTAATATTCCATACACATCTCGCGTGTACTTGCGCCAAGGAAGTCCAACAGCTCATTTTTCCCTGCAAAAAAACCTTGAAACATCTCTAAATCAACTAAATCTGAATGTCCATTATAATAATCGCAATAACTGCTCCAACGATAGGAATAAAGCCAGCTGACCATTCCGGCCTTCAGCGGATTCTGATGGATATACCTGAATACAGTCAGTAAATACTGCTCGTTTTCCACCGGCTCACTCTTAAAACGATTTTGAAATAAATAGCCGTTCCGATTGTATTTTTTATTATACCACATCGAATAAGTCAGACAGATCCGATGCATAATCATCGAAATCTTATTATTGTTGTCTTTAATCAATAAGTGAACATGATTTCCCATCAGACAATACGCATAAAGATTAAAATTATATTCCTCTTTTGTCCTGGACAGAATAATCAGGAATTGCTGATAGTCATACGTTTCATGAAAAATCAACTGTTTGTTGAGTCCCCTTGTGATGACATGATAAATCCCCGAAGAACTGATTTCCCTTGCTTTTCTCGGCATGTGTTTCTCCTTTAAAAAATAAAGATTTGATATATGAATTGAAATAATGAAATGAAACAGAATGAACTCTGTTTAATATATAATACAAAAATTCAGGTCAAAATTCAAGATAATTCTAACAATATATCAATATACTTGCAAGGGACAGATACTATGACATTTTAGGGACAGATGTTGTGTAATTTTGGGACAGATAAACACACATTTGGGGACAGATAAACCTACATTTTGGGACAGATACTATGTCATTTTGAACCAGATAAATTACATTTAGGAACCGTCCCCAGAGGGATTTGGGACAGATAAACTGCAATTAGGAACCGTCCCCAAGGGGGGATTGGCAGAGTTTACATTCAGTTTAGATTAGTTTGTTATATTGAACGGGTTGCGAAAAAAAGATTCGCAAAGAAGGAGGGAAATAAGTTGAAAATTGCTGTAATTGGAGCCGGAGCAATGGGCAGTATGCTTGGTGCATATCTGCAGCTCGGCGGAGCAGATGTAACACTTGTAGTCAGAAGAAAAGAGCTTGCTGACAAACTGATTTCACCCGGTATCGTCATGAGAAGCTATACAGGCGAGGACGGAGATAAATCCGAAACAGCACCTCTTCCCATGAAAGCCGTTACCGATGTAAGCGGCTGCGGTGAAATGGATGCCGTTCTTGTAATGGTTAAGGGAGCAGATACAAAATCGGCTCTTGAGGGTGCAAGTGAACTCATCGGTTCCAACACAAAAATCATCACTCTGCAAAACGGAGTGGGCAATACTGATATTATTGCAGAAATGTATGCAAAGGAAAACATCTATTACGGCTGCCTTAATATGTCTGCCATCATGGCGCAGCCCGCAGTAATCGACGGCGGTCTTTTTGGAGATGTTAATGTTTATCTTGGTTCTGTCATCAGAAACGAAGAACAGAAGAACTTCGGTAATGAATTTGCCTCTATTCTCAATGCAGGTGGAATCAAGGCCGAGTACACCGATGATATTGATAAAGAGGTCTGGAACAAAATGCTTGTAAATCTTGCAGTTAATGCAAGCTGCGGTCTTGTCAGACTTCGCGGCGGAGAGGCAGGCTCAGACCAGAATTTTGTTTTAGTAGCTGTTGATATGGTAAAGGAGGCCATTGCTGTTGCCTATAAGCTTGGAATCACTCTTGATATCAACTACTTTATGACACATATTCTTCCTTCTGCAAGAAAGACCTCAGGACTTCACTATCCTTCAATGGCTCAGGATATGATGATGAAAAAGGCTAAAACCGAAATCGATTTCCTGAACGGTGCCATTGAACGTCTGGGCGCACAGGTCGGAGTACCTACACCTGTAAATACTACAATTGCACGTCTTGTCAGAACAATCGAGAACAACTACGAGCGTCAGTATCTGCCTAAGGCAACAGGTAAGAGCGGACCTTCATTCACCATCAGCATTTCAGAAAAATTCTGCAAGGGCTGTGGCTATTGCGTAAAATACTGTGCAAAACAGGTTCTTAAATTTGATGAAGCCATGAACACAAAGGGCTACCGTAAAATCAAGGTTGCCACACCGGCTGACTGTATCGGCTGCATGAGCTGCAGCACAGTATGTCCTGAAGCTGCCATCAGCATTAAGAAGGAGGATTGACATGGAAAAGAAATTCATGAAGGGAAATGAAGCCCTTGCTGAAGCTGCTGTCAGAGCAGGTGTCAGATTTTTTGCGGGCTATCCCATTACACCACAGAATGAGGTTCCTGAATACCTCAGCCGCAGACTCCCTGAGGTTGGCGGCGTATTTGTTCAGGGTGAAAGTGAAATTGCTTCAATCAATATGGTTTACGGAGCTGCCAGTACAGGTGTCAGAGCAATGACATCCTCCTCAGGTCCCGGAATCAGCCTTAAATGCGAAGGAATCTCCTATCTTGCAGCTGCACAGCTTCCCGCACTGATAGTTGATGTAACCCGTGGCGGTCCCGGACTCGGAAGTATCCAGCCCGCACAGTCAGACTATCTTCAGGCAACCAAGGCCCTTGGTCACGGTGGTCACCGTCTGATGGTATTTGCACCCTCAACACTTCAGGAAATCGTGGATGTTGTATACAATGCATTTGATTATGCCGAAAGAGACAGAAATCCCGTTTGTGTGCTTATCGACGGCTGTCTTGGCGCAATGATGGAACAGGTTGAACTTCCTCCCATGAAGGAACCCTGTCCCGAAAAACAGTCCTCATGGACAATGGGACGCCGTCCCGGTGAGGAAAACCGTGCGTCACACCTTATCTCACCCATATATGAGGCAGGTCTTGAGGGACTCAACCAGTCCTTTGCTGACCGCACAAAGCGTTGGGAAAAGGAAGACGTTAAGGTTGAAGAGCTTTACCTTGATGATGCAGAATATGTAGTTACTGCTTACGGTATTGCAGCAAGAATCGTTAAACAGGTTGTTGAAGAGCTGCGTGCAGAGGGTGTGAAAATCGGAATCATCCGTCCCATTACACTCTTCCCCTTCCCGAAGGAAAGCTTTAAAAAGCTTGATTATTCAAAAGTTAAAGGCATTATTGACATCGAAATGGCTATTCCCGGCCAGATGGCTGAGGATGTTGAAGCAGCCGTACTCGGTAAGGCGCCCGTATATCAGTATGGCCATTCCGGCGGTGTACTTCTTGATGATTACGATGTTAAAAATGCAATTAAAAATATAATCGCGAACGGAAAGGAGGAGGCATAATGAGCACATTATATAACAGACCAAAGTCCATTCTTCCTACAGCCTCATCCTATTGCCCCGGCTGTATGCATGCAACTGCAACCAAAATCATCGCTGAAGCAATTGACGAGCTTGGCGTAAAAAATAACGCAATCTACGTACTTCCTGTAGGCTGTTCAACCCAGGGACTGGTTTCTTGGGACCTTGATATAATCGGTTCCGCACATGGAAGAGCTCCCGCAGTTGCAACAGGTATAAAAAGATGCCGTCCTGACTGCCTTGTATTCTGCTATCAGGGCGATGGCGATCTTGCCTCCATCGGACTGGCTGAAATTCTTTCTGCCGCCAACAGAGGAGAAAACATAACAATCATTTTTGCCAACAATTCAATATTCGGTATGACAGGTGGTCAGATGGCTCCTACAACACTTATAGGTCAGAAGGCAACAACCGCTGTATGCGGAAGACCCCTGGAAACAACAGGTTATCCCTTAAAAATGTGCGAACTTATAAAGGAGCTTGAAGCACCGCGCCTTGTAACCCGTTGCACACTTCGTACTCCTGCCGGAATAAAGAAGGCCAAGGCTGCAATCATCAAGGGCTTCAAAAACCAGCTCGAGGGCAAGGGCTTCTCATTTATCGAATTACTTACAAACTGTCCTACAACATGGCATATGGATCCTCTTGCCAGCCTTGATTTCATGGAGAATAATACAGAAAAATACTTTGAATGCAAGACTTTTGTAGACAAGGAAGAGAGGTTTGGAGAATGAAATACTCATTATTATTATCAGGCACAGGCGGACAGGGTGTAATGAGCGCAGGCGCTTCACTTGCTGCAAGTGCCGCTTCGGTAGGATATGCTACCTTTGTTCCGTGGTATGGTGCCGCACAGCGTGGCGGTGTAGCTAAGTGTACTGTAGTATTAAGTGACAGTCCCGTTCTGTCTCCTCTTCCCGGAAAGTGCATGGGAATGATCGCCATGAGTGAGGAAGCCTGCCAGAAGGGTCTTTCCGAGCTTGTACCTGATGGCCTCGTAATCAGGAATTCAGACCGTTGCAGAAGCAAAATAAGAAGCGGCGGTGTTTATCTGCTTGATGTTCCCAGTGACACAATGGCCAAGGAGCTCGGTGATGCAAGAATGTCAAATATGATTCTCATCGGTGCACTTTTAGGCTTTACTAAAATGCTTCCCAAGGAGGTCGTTTTTGCAGGTCTTTCAAAAAAGCTTGCAGGTAAACCCGAAATTGTTCTTCAGATGAACCAGAAGGCACTTGAAATCGGTTTTAACTGGGGGGCTGATTTAAGCCATGTAAAGAAGCTTGAAGCAAGAGCCGCTGTTAACAGCAAATATAGCGTTGATAAAACAACCGTCGGCGAAATTCTTGATACTCCCCAGCTCCGTGCCCTTGTTGAAAAGATGTTTCCCCAGGTTCTCAATCATCCGCTTCTTGAAACCGGACGTACATTCAAATTTATTGATGCCGTACCTTATATGAAAGATATGTTAAAGGATGAGGATCTGGACAATTTCCGCGATGCACTTGAAGAAATTCAATAAGTTTGTTTCTGAAATAAATTGTTATGGGAGGAAAAAACAATTGTGAAAACAAACACAGAAGGCATGCTGAAGAAAGCAGGGAAACAGATCAAAAAGCTGAATCCCAAAAGACTTGTCACACCAAACAGGCCTAAAACACCTTTTGCATGCAAAAGTGAATTAAAACATCTGGATTATTTTGAAGGAACAATTTATGAAGCAATTGCCCGTTCCACAACAAAATATCCCGATAATCTTGCCTATGAATTTCTTGGGCACAAGGTCAATTACAGAGACTTCCGCCAGCAGATTGAGGACTGTGCAAAGGCGATGTGTAATGTTGGAATAAAGCAGGGTGATGTCGTAACCATTGCTCTTCCGAACTGTCCGCAGGCACTCATTGTTTTTTATGCGGCCAGCCTGATCGGTGCAGTAACAAGTATAATACACCCTCTCTCATCAGAAAGGGAAATTGAGTATTACCTTAATCTGACTAAATCGGTTCTTGTCGTAACCCTGAACCAGTTTTATGATAAATTTCGGAATGTTTTTGAAAAAACCTCAATCCGAAAGGTAATTGTAACAGGAATCGATGATGGATTAGGCTTTCCAAAAAATATCGGATATAAGCTTTATGTCAGTCAGAAGTCTCCAAAAATCGAAAAATCCGACAAGGTAATAGGATGGCATACCTTCATACACGAAGGTAAAAAATACAGCGGTAAATATTTTGCCGACTGTAATCCAAAGGATCCTGCACTGATTCTTTTTTCAGGCGGAACAACCGGCACAACAAAGGGCGTAGTAATCTCCAGCTATGCATTCAATGCATTTGCTACCCAGGTTTTAAATTCACAGCCAAGCTTTACACCCGGTGATAAATTTTTAGCAGCAATGCCACTTTTTCACGGCTTCGGGCTTGGTGTCTGTGTACACAGCATGCTGATTGACGGAGCAAGCTGTGTACTGATTCCGAGATTTACGCCTAAAAGCTATGTAAAGCTGATTTCATCCAGCAAATGCACCTATTTTGCAGGAGTACCTACCCTTTTTGAAGCAATACTCCGCATATCTGATGTACAGGGTCTTGATTTCAGTAATCTTAAAGGAGTTTTCTCCGGTGGTGACAGCCTGTCAATTGACTTAAAGGAACGTTTTGATAAATTCCTTTATGCCAACGGTTCAACCGTCAGCATACGTGAAGGATATGGCGCAACAGAAACCATAGCAGCCTGCTGTCTGACTCCATTTGAGGGTGGCAAAAAAGGAAGCATCGGCTTCCCCTATGCAGATACCACCTTCAAAATCGCCGATTTGGAAACAAACGCCGATCTGCCAAACGGTGAGGTCGGGGAAATACTTATCTCCGGTCCTTCACTAATGATGGAATACATAAACAATCCGGAGGAAACGAAGAAAACTATCCTGATTGATGAAAATGGTCAAAGATGGCTTCACACAGGCGATCTTGGAATGATAGATGAGGAAGGCTATGTTTTCTTCAAGGGACGTGCCAAAAGAATGATTATAGCCTCCGGCTATAATGTATATCCGAACCAGATTGAAGAGGTACTTAATGAAAACAGCATGATTGAAAAAAGCTGTGTTATTGGTATCCCGGATAAATACCGAATGCAGAAAATTAAAGCCTATATCGTACTGTCTGAGGGTGTTCCCAAAACTGACGATACAAAACGCATAATAACGGATTACTGCATAAACAATATTGCCCGTTATGCAAAACCGAACGAAATAGAGTTTAGGGATTCGCTCCCTGTGACAAGGCTCGGTAAAATTGACTTCAGGGCACTTGAGAAGGAAAATGAATAGCTGAAGTTAAGTAGGCAGAAATGACACCAGGGGGACGGGGTTGCAGGTTCAAAATGATAAAATCATTTT
>JAZQNG010000050.1:0-20972 GCA_045627205.1 Lachnospiraceae bacterium | reverse complement strand
CTCAGCTGTCAGTGGACTGGGCCCGCAGCCGTCAGGGGACCCGAACCCTCAACCGTCAGTGGACCGGGGCCTAGGCGACAGAGGCTCGAAGTCGGAGGCCAAGCGGTCTTAGGAAGACAACTGCTGGTAACAACTCCTTGGCTCACAGAACGACATGGCTACGATCCGACTTCTCAGCTGTCAGTGGACTGGGCCCGCAGCCGTCAGGGGACCCGAACCCTCAACCGTCAGTGGACCGGGGCCTAGGCGACAGAGGCTCGGGGTCTCCGGACAGGCGTATGGCAGGCACCTCGGGCAGGCTGTGGGGCCTGTACCCCGGGCAGCGCAGACGATAGGAAGCTTTTGCGTCGCGAGCCGAGCATAGTTGCCGGCCGGGTGACCGACAATCTCCTATGGAGGTCAGAGGCCGGCCACATAAACGGCGCAGGCGAGCAGCAAAACTGACGTGTCTGCGTGCCCGGAGTACAGGGCCCTCAGCTGTCAGTGGACTGGGCCCGCAGGCGACAGAAACCAGGCCCACAGCCGTCAGGGACCGGGGCCTAGGCGCCAGAGGACTGGGACCCGGCCGGCAGAAAATTTTCTGTGAAAGTAAAGAAAAATGTGTTATAATCCGATATATGTGGTGTAAAGTTGCCTTTGTGGAAAAAACTGACTGTAGGGGGAATTGTTATTTTATGAGCATCAGGAAACAGCTTAAAAAATATCATATACTTCGTTTTATCGACGGTGTGACCAAAATCATACTTCTTTTGGCCATCGCCTTATGCGTCTATGTATTCAGCTACAGCAGAAATGAACAGACACGTATTACCGATGACGGAAGCATCACCTCTGTCACGCACTTCACAATGAACGGTACAGAGGAGGTAGACATGCCCTTCTCCTGTCCCTGCGAGGAAGGAAAGCTCATTGTATTTTCAGGTGTTCTTCCACAGATTACAGACGACAACTACTGTTTGAGCTTCCGATCCCTTTACTGCATCAACGATGTCTATGTCGATGAGGTACCGGTCGGTTCCTACGGGCGCGAGCTTCCGCTTTCCTTTGGCCGTATGGTGGGCAATATACGAGTCATCGTTCCGCTGACCAAGGAAATGTCCGAAAAGAAGCTCACCATCGTCATTACCCCGTATTATAATGTTGCAAATGTTGATTTTTCAGGTGTTGAGGTCGGAAACAAAGGCGACATGGCACGGCGCATCCTTTATGAAAACATGTTCCGTCTGATTGTCTGCGTTGTCCTGCTCACCATCATGCTGGTGGCGGCCGGCATATATCTGTACCAGATGATAGCCAAATCCGACGAACA
Source organism: Lachnospiraceae bacterium (assembly GCA_045627205.1). Lineage (GTDB taxonomy): Bacteria > Bacillota > Clostridia > Lachnospirales > Lachnospiraceae > RUG11977. The sequence continues at coordinate 19,663 of JAZQNG010000050.1, read as the reverse complement.
GAAGAAACTGATCGGCAGCTTTATCTGCTTCGATTTCCTGGTTGTTACCTGGATTATCTGCAGTTCGGACATTCCACAGTTTTTCACAAGCTGCAACGAAGGAGTAAGCCTTATTTCCTTCCTGTCGCTGTCTATTATATGCATCCCGTTTATGAGCCTTTGTGAATGTGTCATTCTCCGCAGGGCAAAGATATTTGCCGTACTCAAGCGTATAGGATGGCTCCTGCCGCTTACAATCGGGCTGTGCTTCGTTCTGAACATCTGCGACCCGATGGACATCCTGCCGGCTACTCACATTTATATGATTATCTGCATTCTGATTACCGTCATTCTTACGGTTGCTGAATGGAAATACGGTCTTGCTTCAAAATTCCTGCTTGTGGGCTTAATTGAAATCGGCGTGGCAGCCGCAGTAGGACTTATCTGCTGGTATATGTCCCCCTCAAAGGGCTACGACGCCATTGCCTTCAGTATCGGCTTTGTTCTCTTTATCTCTACCCTTTTCGCACTTATAGGCTATATGCAGATAAAGGTTGTAGAGGATAAGAAATATATGGATGTTTATAAGCGTCTTGCTTATCTTGATTCACTTACAATGGTCAAAAACCGTACAGCCTTCGAGGAGAAATTTGCTGAAATGCAGGCCGCAGGCTACAAGGATGTGCTCGTAAGCCTGTTTATGTTCGACCTGAACAATCTCAAGAAGACAAACGATTCCCTCGGACATCAGGAGGGTGATAAGCTTATAGTCGCAACAGGCAAAACGCTTCAGAAGGTATTTGACGGCATCGGCGAGGTCTACCGCCTCGGTGGTGATGAATTTGCCGTAATACTTATAGGCTACAAGCAGAACCTTGCGGACCTCAAGGAGAAATTCAAGAATGAGCTGCAGGTTTATGCGAATGAAAATGATATAAGGATTTCCTGTGCGGTAGGCTATGCCCAGCTCGACTGGAATCCCGGAGACACCTTTTTCCGCGATATTTACAAGCTGGCTGACAGGGAAATGTATACAGACAAGATTCTCACCATTCATGGTGAAGCTGAAGGCCATATGTTGAATTAACATCACGCATTTTAAGGCTTTTAAAAGTACTACCGGCCTGTCATCCGGGCTGTTTTTGGAGGACATATGAATTCTAAGGGTATTTTTTTCAGTGCATTTACTGCTGGTTTCTTAGGCGTTGCCGCTTCGGAAACCGTTCTTTATCTCGCCTCAAACGGACGGGCTGATATAGATTTCCTTATTAAAAAGACTAAAAATACCCCCAATGAACAGCTGCGTGAAAAAAAGATTGCAGATAACCTTGAATGGTTAAAAAAGCAGAAAACCATAGAATATTTCATCAAAAGCAATGACGGGCTTACTCTCCGTGCGCTTTATCTTCCTGCAAAAAACGACAATGGCAGGATTGCCTTCTGTGTCCATGGAATAAAGACCTATGGCGAACGTGAATTTTCTACACCTGCAAAATACTTTTACGAAAACGGAATCAGCTGCTTTATCATCGACCAGCGTGCACACGGCAAAAGCGAGGGCAAATATGTTACCTACGGGTACAGGGAGGCCGAGGACTGTGTGCTCTGGCTGTATTTCATTACAGAGAAGCTCCGTCCCGACGCCAGAATTTTCCTTTACGGAATGAGTATGGGAAGCTCTACCGTGCTTCTCACAAACAGATACCCGCTTCCGTCAAATGTTGAATATATCGTTGCAGACTGCGGCTACGCCTCAGTAAAGGAGCAGCTGAAGCATATCTTCTCCACTACCTGCTTCCCTGCAGGTCTGTGCTATCTGCTTTACAAAACTGCCTGCCGGGTCCATCATGTATACAATCCGGACAAGGTTGACATCATCGGCGCTGTCCGAAACAGCAAAATCCCCATCGTCTTTATCCACGGCGACAGGGATAATGTTGTTCCTACGGAAAATGTCCATATTCTTTTTGATGCCTGCGGTTCAGAAAATAAAACCCTTGTTATTGCAGAGGGTGCCGAGCATGTTCAGTCCTTTCTGCTTTCAGAGGATGTACGTAATGCTGTAATAGCTCCCTTTGTCAGATAGCCCCGGTATCTCATTTTTATGCAGCAGTCTTCTTTTTATCCGCGGTGGCGTTTTTTATAGTCCGCTGCGATAGGCGCACAGCATTCCTCTACGATTTCGTCCATTTCAGCCATGCTTTTGCAGCTTCTTGCCCTGCTTACCGTCCTGCTCAGCACCTCATAGTTGAGCTGTGTTCCGGCGTGGTCCGATTCATAGTTGATAGCTCTGTTTGCAGCGATTCCAAACCGTCCCGCAACCTCGATTGCATCAATATTTGCGCCTAAAAACAGGAATTCCCAGTTGTACTTTTCACGTTGTCTCTCCACCATTTCCTTTACCTTCTCATAGGTATATGTATGGCTTGCATTCTCCATTCCGTCTGTTGTTATGATGAACAGTGTCTTTTCAGGTCTGTCCTCCTCCCTCGCATACTTATGAACGTTTCCGATGTGATGAATGGCACCTCCTATTGCATCAAGAAGTGCCGTACAGCCTCTTACAAAATACTGGTTGTCAGTCATGGGCTCAACCTTTGCAACTGGAGTTCTGTCATAGATCACATCCGTTTTGTCATCAAAAAGGACAGTTGAGATATAGGCCTCTCCTTCTTCCTTTTTCTGCTTTTCAATCATTGAATTGAAGCCTCCGATCGTGTCTGCCTCAAGCCCGCTCATAGAGCCGCTTCTGTCCAAAATAAATACTACCTCTGTCAATCCTTTACGCATAATGAAACCTCCTGTTTTCCTTTTTTATTTGTTCCGCAACTCGATTTCCCTCGGTACATTTTTATTTTTCAGCTGCCTTCAGGTCTCTTTGTTTTGGTTTATGGCGTCATTATACAACACAAAAAAATAAAAACGGTCGCTTTGGAAACGACCATTTTATATTTTTTACAAGCTGTGGATTATTGTGTTTTTTATTTGATTATACAGGGCAGTCCGTGCTCCTCCAGCTGGATATCGAGCTCTATCATATCATAAATTCCCATCTCTATGAAGTAGGAGAAGATGATGTCCGTCTTGTCACATGGTGACAGTGCATATCCGGCCCTTGCAAGCAGGTCCTTTGCTTCATCCATATTCAGCTTCGCTCCTACGCAGAGGCAAAGGGCAGTCAGCTTGTTCGGATGATACAGCCTGTTGTTTATGCATTTTGAAAATACCTTTTTATCGACTATCGCGCGGTGCCATACATCGGAATTTACCATCTTTTTTTCCTGTATCAGATACTGAAGGTATTCCGAAAAGGTGTCTGAAAGATGCTTCATCCGTTCCGCAATACGCCCCTCGTGCTGCTCCTCAAAATCCTCCGGACATTCGTCACATTCACAGACATCAAAATCCGCCTGCACGCTGCACAATTCGGCTTCAGGTGCACTTTTTTCCTCCTCACGACGCAGGAAACCCGCGGCGGCTTTTCTTTCACGCTTATCTGATACGCTATTACCTGCAAGGCGCTCCTCCATCCGCCGACCACCTTCTGCATAGGCATTATAGCCGATGGCATTATTAAACGACGAATTATAATAAGGATTCCCGTATTCCCTCATTTTGGTTTTTTCAACATACCTGTGGTCAATATATGCCTCAAGGTCCGGGTACAGCTTTTCTCCGAGCATCGTGTCTGAGGAGCCGAAAACAACGAGATATATCAGCATATCATTTTTGAGCAGGAATGCGTTTATTTCATCTGCCGCAATTCTCATTCCCTCCTCCTTCGGGTAGCCGAAGGAACCGGTTGCCAAAAGAGGAAATGCTATCGATTTTATTCCATTTTCCACTGCCAGCTTAAGGCTTTCCCTGTAACAGGAGCGGAGCTTCTCCTCCTCGCCGGCGTTCCCGCCGTCATATATCGGACTCACTGCGTGAATGATGTATTTTGCTTTAAGGCCAAAGCCGGGTGTGATAAAGGCCTCACCCTGTGCACGCGGTCCGATATGCTCCCCTCTGTAGGCCAGGAGTGTGTCATATCCGGCTGCATCGTAAATGGCAAAATCGCAGCCCGCGCCGACCATGACCTTTTCGTTGGCCGGGTTGACTATTGCGTCGGTATTCATCTGTGTGATATCATTTCTGACTATTTTAAACGGCATACAGTCTTCCTCCTGTTTGTTATATATTACCACAAGCTGTATTTTTCCGTCAAATATGCCTGCAAAAAATATCGGACCTTATAAAAATAACTTTATGTGGCAAATTTTAAGATAGTATGCTATGCTATGGTCTGTGAAAATTTGTGGAGGTTTCATAATGAAGTTTAACAGATTTATTATATTAATTTGCCTGTTTATGTGCCTTGTGCTCTGCGCCTGCACTTCAGGAACAGGTTCGGGGACAAATGCCGGTTCTAAAGCTCCGAGGCAGTTCCATGGCACGGGCAACCAGACCACGCTGCCGCCAAGGCCGACGGCCACTCCCATTCCTACTGCGACGCCGGTCCCTACAGAGGAGCCCAAGCCCGAGGACCTTACTAAATATCCTGCTGCTGACATATTCACCAAGTATTATGGCGGAGCCAGTGAATTCCCCAAAAATGCTTATCATACACCTGCCAGTGAAAACGGAATGGCCGGAAAAATGATATTCATCCAGGGAACCGTCACCGGTGTTTATTCAACGCAGGCCGAGTTTTTTGAGGCAAGAAATATCGAAGCAGAGGCTAAGCAGGAGTACGAGGGTGAATATTTTGTTTTGAGGACAAAGATCGGAGAGGTTTCCTTCTTCAATATTTCCTCAGGGCTTATCCAAAAGGCTGAAAAGGACTACGGCACCGACAGCGACGAGTACGCCGATGTCATAAAGGTGCACAAGGATTATTCCGCTAAAAACGATCTTCCTTCAGTCGGTGAGACCTGTATCCTTTATGGCTGCTATATCGGCTACAGTGATACTATCGACCTTCCCGTAATCTATTATGGCATAAGCGATGGCATTTATGAGCTTACGCACAAGACCGAGCCCGTAGTCGAGCCGGACACGGAAATCGGCAAGGGCTTTGTCCCGTACAACTTCGGTGCACTTTATATGGCCGTTCCCGAAAAATGGAAAACCGAAAGCTTAACAGACCAGTATATCATTTTCAAATCAGGTTCCTCTTATCTGCAGATCGGTAAGGTCCTCGGAGTAGATGCTTCTTCCGACACATGGGAAGCCTCAGACAAAGCATATAATGAAATCGGCAAATCCTCCGACATTACCTTCTACGACGTTAAGAAGTCCGACAAAATGGTTCTGCATGGCAAGAAAACAGCCCACACATATTCAGCTGCCGCAAATATGGGAGGCGCAGACGTCAATACGGAATTTACGATGTTCCGCGTACAGAGCACCATGTACTGGATACTCCTGGCCCAGGCCGACAACAACACCACCTTCTTCAACCAATACGAAAAAACACTCAAATCACTCAGTCTGGACAAGGTAACCAAGGAAGCCGTCCAGAACGGAACCGCCTTCAAATAAAAGTGGCTGGGGTGGCTGGGGGACGGTTCTTAAATTCACAATACCTGTCCCTTTTTGTCAGGGGGACGGGTCCTAAATGCACAATACCTGTCCCCGGATTGCATTTTCAGCAATCCGGGGGCAGGTATTGTGCATTTAGGAACCGTCTCACGACCCAAAGGGACAGATAAGCTGCATCTTAGGGACAGATACTTGTACATTTAAGAACCGTCCCCATACCAAAAAGGGACAGGTAAGCTGCATTTTGGGGACAGATACTTGTACATTTAAGAACCGTCCCCCCAGGTTACCACCAGGTTACAGCCAGATGGCCTCGCTGATGGCCTGTCGGACATTGTTGTCATTCACACAGACAAGCTTTGCCAGATACCAGGCACGCTCGCTGTCGGACATTTCCTTCAGGGGCTTTTTGTTTTCATAGCTTAAATCATGCTTCATTTTTTCGAGTTCCTCAAGCCTTGCCTGTGCCACCCAGATTTTCTCCTGCCATTCCTTCTGTTTTGCATCAATAAGCAGGGATACATCATCCTCCGAATACCTTCCGGACATGATTTTCTTTATCTCCTTCAGTGTAAAGCCGAGGTCCTTCCACTCCAAAAGCGCCTCCACCTGCTTTACCTGGTCAGGTGAATAGTACCTGTAGCCGTTTTCCTCATCAACCCTTGCAGGAACAATGATATTCATTTTCTCGTACATTCTGAGTGCCTTCGGCGAAACACCTGAAAAAGCTGCCAGTTCACCGATTTTTAGCAGCTCATTATCCCTCCCGTTTTCCGTCTGCATATCAAGCCTCCACAAAAACTATCGGGCATCAATCACTTCTTTTATGCGCTCAATACCCACATAATTGCCCTTCATATTATTGATACAGTTATAAACCAGATTCACGCTCATTACCATATTTGCCCTATACTGCGTCATTTTATACAGGACCGCAAAATCAATCATTTCCTCACCAATTATATCATTTCCCCGGATTAATGTCATCAGATATCCCAACATTCCGGAAAATGTGTACATCATTGTACTGAGCGAAGCCCTGTTATGCGCTTTCATGTTGTTCTGCATAATTGCCCGGCTTTTTTCCTCTATTTTCGTCCGTATAAAACCTTCGCCGTCAAACACCGCCAGCATATCCCGGTTTTTACATACTGCGTCAATCCAGTTCGTATATTCAGTCAGATTGTACTGTGCGTTCCGTTTATGTACCACTATTTTCCTGGAAATGACAAGGACATTCAGGAAAAAGAAGGGAAGCAGGCATATGATACCGATAATATACAGTTCTACGTTAATAAACAGCATAATAACCGACGAAATGATGACATTTACTGCAGCAATCACCATATGTATGTAATTCACGGCGCCGTTCAGGTAATTGCAGGCCCTGTCAACATCACTGTTCAGCCTGGTAAACCAGTCCGAACCAAAGGCCCCCTCCAGCCTTTCTGCAGGAAGGCTCACTATTCTTTCAAACACACTGCGGCGTAAATTTTTCTGCATCGATACGCTGATTTTTACAGCAATTACACTCCAGATTGTCATATTATATGCGAAAAGCAAAACAGAAAGTCCCAAAAACAGCAGCACTGTCTGCCAAAGACTATCCTCTCCGTTTTCGATCAGTTCAACAAAGCTCTGCATGATATTGGCCGTAAGTATTGCACTCAGGGTATCAAACGGCGACCTTAAAAGAACCATAATAATGAACCTTCTGTCCAGTCCGATAAGCTTTAATAAGCGATAGGCCTCTTTGTTCATGTGTTTAATATCCTCCCCTGTTCCATATGCAGAACGCGGTCATAATTTTTCAGCATCCGCAGCTGATGTGATACATGAATCACTGTTTTTCTCGCCGTCAGCTCCTCAAGTGCCTCCATCAGCTTCTCGCCTGTTGCCGAATCAAGTGCCGAGGTCGGCTCATCAAGCAGGATGATTTCCGCCTCCTTTGCCATTGCCCTGGCAACTGCAATGCGCTGCGCCTGGCCGCCTGACAGCTCGTTGGCACTATTACCAAGATATGTATGAATGCCTTTTTCAAGTGATGAAACCCATTCCTCGAGTCTTGCCGCCCTGATTATTTCATTCATTCTCGCCTCGGATATTTCATGTCCAAGGGTTATATTTTCATATATGGTGAGGGGCATCAGCTGAGGCTCCTGCATCACCATGGATATTTTCCTGATTATTCTCTCCGGCGCACTCTCTCCCGCCACCACAAGGTCTCCCTCCTGCGGTGTGATGAGCCCGGCCAGCAGCTTTAAAAGCGTGCTTTTCCCGCAGCCGCTTTCACCCACGATTCCAACATGCTCACCCTTTTCGACATGCAGTGATAAATTATCCAGAACAGCCCTACCCTGATAACGGAAGGTGAGATTTTCCGCAGCTATTATATATTTCCCGTTTTTATCAACCGAAGCATTCATCTGTACCGTCATACCTCCATTTTCATTCCATCAACCCTGTCCATATGAACCAGGAAGCTCTTCACCGAAACCATCCAGGTCGGAAGGTTCATCAGTGTTCTGAGTACGCTTTTCTGCATATTAATAAAGATAATAAGCGTTCCAAAGGTAATGTATCCCCCCCTTATCATAAGGACACCGGCTGCAAATATAAGCAGCAGCGGAACCTGGCTCAAAATTCCCGACATCGAATTGCATACTGCGCTTACACGTTCCTTCCGGATTTCCGCCCTGCCCCAGTTATCCAGCTCCTCATCATATTTATCCTTGAAAAATTGCCTGCCGTCAAACACCTGCACAGCCTGATAATTCGTGATTACGCTGTAAGCAACCCTGTTGTGGCGAATCTGCCCGTCCATGGAGCAGTGTACCAGTGGAACAAGCCTTTTGCCGGAGCGCTGGACAATGAATACTATAATGGCAACCGGAATAAGCAGCACAAGTGTCAGAACCGCATTTTGGAAAAACAGGAATATTATGATAAAGAATGCCGACAGCGTCATCCATATAATATCAAACAGCGTCGTGCTCATATATTCTGAGGCCTGCGTCAGCTCGTTCTGTACCTTTGACATCGCCTCATAGCTGTCGGAAATTCCGGAATCCATGCGGTTTTTGATGCACAGGCTGTCCGCGAACCGCATTCTCAGTGTATGTCCCAGTTTTTCCGCCGTGTACCTGTTTACAAGCTGGTTAATGTACTGAAACAGTGCTGAAGCGGCCAGCAGAATCGCCATCGTCACAAGGAACGGGCCTTCCAGCTTCTCCCTCTGCTCAATCCGGTCCGCCAGCCTTCCGATATATGTAGTCCACACAAGCTGGGCTCCTACTGCCGCAAACGAAGCAAGCAGTGAAAGAAAAACCCATTTCCGGTTTTTGTTCATCAGAACCATCAACAATCTCATGCTTCTCTCCTTTTAATTTCAACAAAACGACTTAAGTGCTTCTTGTTTCTTTATAAACTATGTCCCAGGGACAGAGTCAATACCCCAAAAAGAAAATACCGGATGTCATTCAGTTAATGTGACATCCGGTACATACTCTGGATTTCTTTTCATTTTTCCTCCTAATGCAACGAATGTAATGAGTTGCTCATGGAGAGGGTCAGGGGACAGATACTATGCATCTTTGGGGACAGGTATTGTAAATTAAAGAACCGTCCCCCCAGCAAAAAGGGACAGATACGTGTGCATTTAGGAACCGTCCCCTAATACAGGCTGAGGGCGGTCAGGATGCGTTCGTAGTGAAGGAAGCCGTCTGTTTCATGGAGCTGTTTTATTTCGTCTACCGTGGCGAGGCGGACATCGATTACTTCCTCGTTCTGGATTACGACATCGTCAATTGTAAAGTCTGCCCTGCAGAGGAAAATATCGTTGAAGTAGTTGTCTCCGCCCTTGTCGTCGTTTCTGTAGGAGTATAGAACACGGACATTTTCAGGCTCCACCCTGATTCCTGTTTCCTCAAAGGTCTCCCTGCAGACGGTATCGGTTGTGTTTTCTCCGGCATGTGCGCCGCCTCCCGGGATTTCCCAGCTTCCGGGAGCCCATTTTTTTGTCAGGGCACGTTTTGTAATGAGGATTTTCCCCTCGCAATTTTCAATAAGTGCAAGTGCATACAGCATATATCTGCCCTGCTCAAGCCTCGTTTTTCTCGGCACGGTAATGCCGGTAAACACCCTGTTTTCATCATAAACATCAATCAGTTCTTCCATGCTCATTTTTAATTTCCACCCTTTTTAAGATTAATATTTCTTTGTATTTTTTATGTATTACTCTACAGCTTTATCAAAGCCGTTATTCCTGCGTTTTCCGGTCCGCCGGCTCAATATACCAGTCAAGGTTGTTCTGCATCTCATCAAACCATGCCTGCGCATTGCATTGCCCGTAAGCCTCCAGATATCCGTTCCATGCCTCTTCAAAATCCGGTGCCTTTACTATTTGGGGCAGCCATTCATGCTTTGTATTCTGTATCTTGACATACGCCGCATAATACGGAAGCCCGTCATCCATAATCGAAGAAAATGTATACAGAGGAAACCATTCATCTGCTTCCTCCCGGACCGACCCGACAAAATCTACGTAATTGCCTGCACCATATGCCTTCAGACAGTTTGCTACGGGTTCGGAATATCCTGCCAGAATTTCTGATTCCTGCAGATACGGATGCGTGGCATTTTTACCTTCACTACCGATTTCGATTTTCTGCGGGAAATTAGAATACTCGCACAAATGTGAGCGGGAATACGATTTTTCTGCACATCTGCTTCGCATTTCCCCGGTACGGTAAAACATTCCATCATCGTCAACCAGATAATCTACGCCCTCAATACCCCAGAATCTTAAATTCTGAATGTCCTGCCCAAGAATATCGTTCAGGAACTTAAACGCAAGGTCCGGGTCCGCACAGGAGGTCGTAACAGCTATACCGCCCCACCGGTTTATCATTTTCGAATATGCATGGTAATGCTGCTCCATACCATCCTCAATCGTCAGGCCAAGCGGTACATAATCACAGCCGATATCTGCAAGTCCGTTATCCGCAAACGCTTCCTCCGTGGCAGACGCAAAGTCCCAATACTGGTCGTTCATCCCAAGCACAGCACCTGTGGCAAGCATATCAATATATGAAGCATAGCTCTGGGTATCAAAATCCGCGTATATCATGCCCTTCTGATACTCCGTGTTCAGTCTTTCAAAATACCTTTTCGCAGTAGCAGTCAGATCATAATTCACAACGGTAGGCTTATCAAAGTTTACGGTATCAACAATACATGAGGCCCCGTTATTATATGTGCCGTCCAAAAATCCCGGAGCATTTTCCAGGCAGAAATATCTCCAGTCATCACACAATATGGCATAGGGAATAATGTCTATGCACTCCCCCTCACCGTTTATAAAGCTCTTATTTTCTGCATAATACCGTTCCAGAAGGTCAAAATACTCATCGAGCGTCTGTATTTCCGGATAGCCTGCCCACTCCAAAACCCTAACCTGGATCCAAAAGGCAGAACCATTATGGAATTCTTCGCTGTAAAGGTCGGTGGATTGGCTGTATGCCCAGTAAATATGCCCATCCTCCTGCCGGAACATATCCCATTCCTCTTCAGAATACAGATTTCTGAGATTCTCATATTTATCGAGATATTCGTCCCATGGAACCAGCAGCCCTTTCTCATAAAAATCAGACATATTGTCTAAATACAAATAGTCCGGAAGCTTCTTAACCGAAAGCCATTCGTCGGCCGTCAGTATTTCCCTATCGGCTGTCCATGTCGTCCGTACTTTTACGCCTGTTTTTTCTGCAATGATTTCCCGGATTTCATTCTCATCTTTTGGCTCATCGTATAGATAGGTATAATTTATGGTAAATTCGGTTATTTCTTTATCATCTTTACCATCTGTATCGGCAATCCCATCATCCTTAGAAGGAACCCTAGGCGTAGGCGTAGCTTCTTCCTTCAGCTTATCAGTTATTTTTTCCGTAACCGCCTTATTGCTTGGTTCTACTTCTGTAGTCCTTGTGCAGCCTGTGCTCATGACTGCAGCCAGAACCAATAGTGCGACAAGCATAGCAGAGCCTGTTTTTTTCTTCAGTACCATACTCCAGCCCTCCTCATTTTATGGTCGTAGCCCTGTTATTTTCCCCGCCATATTTCCGGTAATACTACAGAAGCTTCTCTATTTCCTCCCTTATTGTCTGATTGAATATATCATCCTTTTCCTGCTCCTCATGGGACAGCTGATCGTACCCGACCAGTAAGGGATGTGTCCTCTGTTTTTCGTCCTTTATTTCTCCGTACTGCCAATGATTAATGAACAGATATCTGCACCATCTGATATGCTCTATCCTCTTTATAAAATCGCTGTCAGCACCCTCCGTAAGCATTCTCTTTTCTATCCTGTAAAAATCCGCCCTTGCAATATTGGAGCCGCGTAAAAAGCCGCTCAGCTTATTCCATTCAGTTTCCATTTCGTTTGTATATTTATCCGGCAGAGGGGCATTGTGCGTTCTTAAGTAATAGTCGTAATTAAACAGCTTTGCCATTCTGTAGGTCTGCTCATTTTTAATCTTCTTTTCATCAAGCAGTGAATTATAATCACCGAAGGAAACAAGACTTTCACCCTCAAAGACATCACAAATATCTATTCCGTTATGACAGCAGACATGAATGTTCAGCTTTTGCGACATGCTCAGTATTCCCTGCACCTTTTTATAAATCTCACCGTCTGCTATAATGACTCTGTCTAAGGATTCAATCAGTTCCTCCTCCTCATCGTATAAGGTGTTATGGCAGATAACGGTATCCCCGTTGCACATATCAAGCTTGTTCAGAACAAGCCTGTCCTGCTGGTTGGCTCCCCAGATATGGTATTCGATTTTCTGTCCGAGTGAATAAATATTGTTCAGGTAGCCATACTTAAATATCGCCTTCCCGAAGCAGTCAAACCCTATCATTCCGATTTTCAGGGTTTTCCCGTCGCCAACCTCATCATGAAGATTGTGCGAACTCCAATAGTCCCTGGCAACCATATCCGCTACGTTCAGATATCTTATATTCGTCCTGTCATTTTTCAGTATCGTAAGGTCAATCTCCTTAAATAAAACGTAAACCACCTTATTATCAAAGGAATCGATATGCTTCAGCAGGAATTCGAAGTTTTTCTTATCGTTCGAATACATTATAAAATGGTATTTCGTCCGCTCTATTCTTCTGTTTTTAATCATATTGTAGGAGCTGACAAAGCCGTGCCTGCAGGTTGACGCAATCATATTACCTATTTCATTATCCGTATATACTGCAACAGAATCCGGGGAAAAGCTGATAAACCACTTTGAAATCGAGCCTATGAATACGCTTACTATGCTGAGTAAAACGCTTGACATTACAACAACGCTTAAAAGCTGTCCTATTACTATCAGGGTATTGCTTTTATCGGAAACAGGATTCACGAAGTACAGGGCAATTGACTCATATATTGCCACCCAGAAATCATGGCCCTCCTCCAAGGGCTCCATGTAATAATACCCGATAAAGGATATCACAAACGGGACCCAAAACAATTTTTTGATTATATCCTGGAATTTTTTCATCGTAAACTTTCTCCTAATAGCATAATGATATAAGCATCAAAAACACTGATAATACTTAATCCTTCCCCTTCAGAATATCAAAATCAGCCAACCGCTAAATCCGTCAGCCCTGCAGCCCGCATTGTAAAGGGATGCTTTCCATAGCAGCTTTTCTCACGCAGCGACATAATTATATATCAGCAGTGAGCCCGATACAATCAGCAGGCAGTAAACGAGCTTCAAAAAGGTCTCCTGCTTCATTTTTTTGTTCAGATATCTTCCAAGATAGATGGCTGCAAAGACAGGAATGATGGAATATGCTATCAGCCTGCAGGACTGCGATTCAAAAAGCGGTGAATACATTCCGTCACTATACATTGAAAGCACCATATATGTATTCAGAACTGTCCATACCGTTGTAACCGTAGGCCTAAACACGGCTTTATCCTCTATCGCATCGGCTGCATAGAGTGCGAGGAACGGACCTCCTGAGGTAAACATTCCCTGCATGATGCCCGCAAGAAGAAGAACTACATAGGACAGTACCCGCGGCAGAGGCTTTTTTGCGGGGAAAAACAGCTTTTTTACTGCAATAAGTATTATCACGATACCGTATATCAGCATAAGGATATTCAGCGGCAGCTGTTTAAAAAGCCACATTCCTCCGACAACACCCGGAATCATAAAGGCCAGGATGATGCCCAGATGCCTGAAGGATATTTTCTTTATATTTTTTAATGTTACCACCAGAGAGGTAATCCAGAACACAAAAGTAATTGCACTTTTCGCATCGGATATGCCCACAACCGCAATACACGGAGGCATCGCCAGGGGTGCTCCGGCAAACCCCGTAATTCCCTGAATGATATTTGCCAAGGATAAAAACAGCACAAAAAGAAAGCTATTCATGTTCATCCTCCCCCCGTAAGCGATTTGGGCCTGATAATATATTTTATCCGGTCAAGGTATTCCACAACCCTATTACTGAATAATAAAGCATCTCTGCGCTGTTGGCAAGTTAATTCCGATACTTCGCAAAAATTAATCCTGCGTTCTCGCTATTCGCACAAAAACCGGGGCCATCAATCTGACCCCGGTATGACTTTTAAATAATTTAAGATAACAGAATCTGCTTTTTATGCAAACAGTGCCTTGAAACCATCAATAAATGCGCTCATGTTTCTTGCAGCGATAAACAAGAACAGGCCTATTACGACAACAGCAAGGATATTGAACCAGAGCTTGTTTGTATATTTGCCCATAATCTTCTTATCGTTGGCAACAATAAGCAGAAGTATACCCGTTACAGGAAGCAGGAATGCATTTGCTGCCTGGGCAAAGAGAATAATCTCTGTAGGTGATGCGCCGAGTGTACATGCTGCGGTAACACCGCATACAAGAACGATAATCCAGAAAATACGGAACTTTTTGTCCTTCAGGTCCTCGCTCCAGCCAAGAATTCCCGTTGACGCAAAGGCTGCTGCAAGAGGAGCCGTAATTGCTGATGAAATACCTGCTGCAAAAAGACCGATACCGAATACGATAGTTGCCCATGAGCCAAGAAGAGGAGTGAGCGATTTAGCCATATCTGCACCGCTGGCAATTGTAAAGTCTGCACCAAGCTTTGATTTTGCTGCACCTGCACAGATGATGATTGCCATGGAAATAAGACCGCCAAGACCGATTGAAAGAACAGAATCAAGCCTTGAATTTGCAAGTCCCTCCTTTGTATCCTCATCGGTAGTCTGCTTCTCATTGCCCCACTTCTTAGCAGCTGATGAAGCGTGGAGATAAATATTGTAAGGAACTACGGTCGTACCCATCAGCGCCGCAATTGTCATCCAGGTTGAACCGCCCTGGACATCCGGTACCTTAAATCCGAAAATTCCCTTTAAAACCTCACCCCAGTCAGGCTTTGCAGCAATAGCGGTAACAAAGAAAAGGACGCCCATCAGAACTACAAGACCTGTCAGGAATTTCTCAATATATTTGTAGCTTCCCGAAATCAGCAGTATAAAAGCAATGATTCCGATTACAAGTGCTATAATCACCTTACCTGTTGCATTGTCAAGACCGGGAGCAGCTACCTGCACACCAAGTACAGAACCTGTAATATTACCGGTTTCATAAGCTATATTTCCAATGAATACGGCAGCAATAACGAGAATTGCAAGAACTATACGTGCACCCTTGCCGGAAAACTTAGCCCTCAAGGCCTGACCAAGTCCCATTTTGGAAACAATTCCGAGACGGGCAGCCATTGACTGCATGATGATTACTGAGATAACTGACAAAAGCATTGCCCAAAGCAATACGTAGCCATAGTCTGCACCTGATTTGGAGCAGCTTGTTACTGTACCGGGTCCGATGAAAGCTGCTGCAACCAGAGCGCCGGGTCCGATGTTTTTGAGACGGTTTACAAATTTTTTCATGAAGTTTTCCTTTCTTTAATTAAGTTTTTGTTGCTATTTTAACACCTTAGCCAAGGGTGCTATTTCAATATTTTCGGCTGCAAGACGTTCACGGATTATCCTTACAAAGTCCAGCGCATGTGCATTATCACCATGTACACATATCGAATCGATTTTAAGCTCCAGCTCGTTTCCGGAATAGGTCGTTACCCTTCCTGTCTTAAGTACCTTTACAATTCTCTCGATTGCTTCGTTTTCATCGGTAATCATTGAGCCTTCCTTCGAACGTGCACGCAGCGAACCATCATCCTCATATGCCCTGTCCGCAAAAAACTCATTTGCACATTTTAAGCCAAGATCGGTTCCTGCATTTATCATCTGTGAACCTGAAAGTCCGAGAAGGATTATCTCGGGGTCAAAATCGTATATTGCCTCACAGATTCCCTTTGAAAGCTCGTAGTCCTTTCCTGCCATATTGTAAAGTGCGCCGTGCGGCTTTACATGCTGGATTTTCGTTCCTGCCTGCTTACAGAAGGCATACAGAGCACCCAGCTGGTATGTCACATATGCATATGCCTCCTTTGGCGTGATGACCATATTCCTGCGGCCGAACCCCATCAGATCGGGATAGCCCGGATGTGCTCCGATTCCAATCTGCGAAGCAACAGCCATATCAACCGTTTTCTTCATTACAACCGGGTCTGAGGCATGAAATCCGCAGGCAACGTTTGCCGATGAAACAAGCCTTATTACCTCCTCGTCCATGCCTATTTTATAGGCACCGAAGCTCTCTCCCAGATCGCTGTTTAAATCTACCATTCTGCTCATTTTATTCCTCCCATTACTTCAAATCTGCATTCTTCACATCCGTGATAAGCATATGTCCGGGTGCATGTGTGATTACAAAATCGGGCTTGACATTCATAAGCACAGACTGCGGAGTTACGCCGCAGGGCCAGAATACAGGAACCTCTCCATCTTTAATGGTAACGGAATCTCCGAAATCCGGCTTGTTTATGTCCTTTATACCTATCACCGAAGGGTCTCCGATATGGATCGGTGCGCCGTGAACCTTGGGCATTGTCGCAGATACCGTCACAGCACGTACAACCTGGTCATACGGAATAGGGCGCATGCTTACCGTCATCGGACCGTTGAAAATTCCTGCAGGATTCGTCTGAATATTGGTAATATACATAGGTACATTGCAGCCCTCGGTATTGTGGCGCATCTCAATGCCTGCCTCAATCAGCTCAGACTCAAAGGAAAAGCTGCAGCCGATAAGGAAGCTTACAAGGTCGTCACGCCAGAACTGTGCAACATCAGTATATTCTCCGGTCATTACACCCTTTTCATATACACGGTATTTGGGAAAATCCGTAGCAATATCACAATCCTTTGCTATGCTCTTAAGATACCTGCAGCCCACATCCGAAACCTCCAGTATAGGGCAGGGTCTGGGATTCCGCTGGGTAAACAGAAGAAAATCATATGCGATATCCTTGGGTACTATTGCCAGATTTGCCTGTGCATAGCCTGCGCACATTCCTGAAGTAGGGGTTGTGATTTTACCCTCACGTATAAGCTTTCTCACCTCATACGGGTCTGCATTTTTATATTCCATCATAATAATTTTTCCTTTCCTGTCTGTATTTCCTACTGTCTTTCAAGTAGTTTTCGCGTCGTTTTTTTACATTGTTTTTTTTCAAATCGTTTCTTCACAATGCTTTTACACCGCTTTTCACACTGCTTTCACGCTTCTATTTCTTCCAGTGGTTGAAGAGGTTCGCCAGCGGACGTCTCTTTAAAAATCTTTTATTTAAGAGTCTCATCCTCTCACGTTCCATTTTATAGATATTCTGTGCCTCCTCAACCGAAACCTTTACAAAGTTGATTTTCTGGGGATATCTGCACTGAACCAGCTTCGAAATATCGACAGAGATTACATTCGCTATCTTTGTATAGCCACCTATCGTCTGTCTGTCCGAAAGCATTACTATGGGCTTTCCGTGCTTGGGAACCTGAATGGCGCCCTTTGCAATTCCGTCCGAAATGATATCCGCGCCCTTATCATTATGCTCAATCTCCGGACCGTCCAGACGGTATCCCATTCTGTCACATTCAGGTGTCACTGTATAGGCGTTTTCAAGGAAGGTTTTTATACCGGCCTCGGTGAAATAGTCGTCCTGAGGTCCCATCGTAACACGCACATCAACCTCAGCACCGCTGTAGTCTACTGCCTCTACAAAGCGTTCCTTCATTTTGGGAAGCTTTTTGACATTTGTGATAAACGCTATTTCATCGCCATCCTTCAGCTTGCGTCCCTCAAAGCCACCGAAGCCGCATTTGATATCGGTAGAACGTGAGCCCATCACCATGGGAACGTCCAGACCGCCTGCAAAGGCTATATAGCCCCAGGTTCCTGCCTTGCAGTAGCCCATTTCCAGTTCATCACCCATTTTTACCTCGATGGCATGGTACATCGGAACCGGTTCACCGTTTATTTTAGGTGAAAAATCCCCACCCGTT
Source organism: Lachnospiraceae bacterium (assembly GCA_045627205.1). Taxonomy (GTDB): domain Bacteria; phylum Bacillota; class Clostridia; order Lachnospirales; family Lachnospiraceae; genus RUG11977. The sequence continues at coordinate 1,683 of JAZQNG010000050.1, read as the reverse complement.
ATGCTGATAACGCTATCTGTCGTAAAATACAGGTTCGGACCACAGAGGGTAAATTCCAGCACAGCCTCCGTGTCCTTATTATCAAGAAGCAGATTTGCAACCCAGTAGGCATGACGGTCCATTACACCGCATACATGAAAGCCCTCACTCTGGTAGCCCATCCGACCGTAATCCTGGACGGTTGTAAACATACCGCCTTTATTAACAACAATTCCCATAAATCATTCTCCATGCCGTACATTAAAAACATACTCGTCCCTTGCGTCCTGTTCCTTCAGGCTCTGATACTCCTCATAGCTTATCGGGACAAATTTGATATAATCGCCTGCCTGATAAGGTATCGGCTCCTTTGCCGTAGGATTGTAGCAGCGTACCGGTGTCAGTCCGATAATCTGCCAGCCGCCGGGCGATTCCATAGGATAAAGTCCTGTCTGCGCACCGCCGATTCCTACGCTTCCTGCCTCCAGCTTCAGACGGGGTGTGGCCAGACGCGGTGTATGAAGCCTTTCATCCAGTCCTCCCAGATATGGGAAGCCGGGCTGGAAGCCAAGCATATATATGAGATACGGTTCCGCCGAGTGAAGCTTTATTACCTCCTCAACAGACATTCCCGCATGCTCCGCAACAAATTCGATATCAGGACCAAGCCCATTTTCGTAACAGACCGGAACCTCCACTATTCTCTTTTTATGCTCAACATCGCTTATTTTCTCTGCCAGGATTTCGTTTATGAGACTGCACATTTCTCCATATGAATGTACACCCGGATTGTAGTGGACCAGAACTGAACGGAAGGATGGAACAAGCTCCTCTATTCCCTTTATTCCCGAATCGTTCACCTTGTTGATAAAGCCCATAAGATGAGCGTTGATTTCTTCCTTGATTTCATTGCCGAATTCTACCGTAAGCGCACGGTCTCCGGTCGGCAGGATACGCGGATAAGTAATATTCATGTAAACACCTTTTTCTTTTAGCCGTTTTATCATATTAACCGTATTTTTGTCCGGGGACCACCATTCACAGCTGTTTTCAGGCGCAATACCTCATTTTCAGGGACAGAGTACACTTGTCCCCCGCAGTTTTAGGCTTTGCACAGGATTTATAACCTGAACATCCAATAAAATATATAGAATTGCAGAATATTACAGAAACGAACAGAATTGAACCCCAACAAGATAATTATATAGGATTCAGTGTAAAAAAGTCAAGGAAATCCACTCAAAAATGAAAATGAAAAAGAAAATGAAATATGAAGAAAATTGACAAAATGTGATACAATAGTGCTATAATGTTACTATAAATCCTTGGAGGGACGACATGATGGAAGAAAAATTTTTAGAACTGGTTCAAACCAATAAGGGCTTTGAAATTACTCTTGGCTTCTGCGATGACATAGACCACTTCATCGGCGGAACCGGCGACACCATCTGGTACTACATCCAGAACAAATCCAAAACCGAATTCTGGATGGCAAAGCAGAAGGACGGTGTCTGGTCTGATAAACACTACAGAAAAAAAGGAAAGAGCTTCGTTGCCGAGGACGCAGAAAGCGGATATACCATTTCAAAAATAGTCGAAAGGCTGTATTTCGGCCATGATTTCATCGTCAAGGATGGCCGCAAGCCCTCTGTCGTTGAAAAACACGGCCTGATGGTTGACCACTACACCTACAGATTCGGCGAG
>JAZQNG010000049.1:0-32773 GCA_045627205.1 Lachnospiraceae bacterium | reverse complement strand
GACAAGTCCTGGAAGTCGTTCTACAGGCTGCAGAAGACCGGCGGGATAAAGAACCCGAAGCCTCCGCGTTACAAGCAGTCGGGCATTACCATCACCTACATGCAGAACGGGATTGTGCACGAACCGGGGACGGATACCGTGCGTCTGTCACTTCCTAAGGCACTTAAGGAGCATATGCTTTCAGCATATGGTATCAGTAACAACTATCTCTTCCTGAAAAATAAGGTTTTTCAGAATACTGATGCCATTAAGCAGATAAAGATATATCCTCCTGAGGATGACGGAAGGTGCAGGCTGATAACAGTTTACGAGGTTGCTGACGCCGTACCGCTGCAGGATAATGGAAGGTATCTTTCCATTGACCCGGGGCTTCACAATCTTATGACCTGTTATGACAACAGGGGCAGAAGCTTCATACTGGGGCGGAAGTACCTGTCAATCGTGCACTTCTATGATAAGGAGATTGCGAGAGTCCAGTCGCAGTGGGCTAAAGTACAGGCTGATGCAGGGGTTAAATATCCCAAACCTTCAAAGCACCTGCTTAAACTGTATGAGAAAAAAAGGCATTCCGTGAAGGATTATCTCCATAAGATTACACGGTTCGTTGCAGACTACTGTCATAGTGAAGGAATCGGTACAGTTGTCATCGGTGACATCACGGGGATCAGGAAAGATAATGACCTGGGGAGCCGTATTAATCAGCAGCTGCACAGCCTTCCGTACGCACAGCTGTATACCATGCTAGAGTATAAGCTGAAGATGTATGGAATCAGATTGGTAAGACAGGAGGAATCGTATTCCAGCCAGTGCTCGCCGTTATCGGAAGGCGTATCTGAGATATATGCGCATAAGGCCAACAGAACCGAGCGTGGTCTGTATGCGGACACCGGAAGGGTTTTCAATGCTGACGCAGTCGGGGCGTATAATATTCTGCGAAAGAGCTGTGCCGTATCCGGCACTGTAGTAAGCATGCCCGTGTCCGGGCTGAGCAACACAGAAGTAATAAAAGCAGCTGTGTAACCCTCAAAAGGGTAGCAGTAAAGGTGTCATGGACGCACCTTGGGACCTACGCGGCGTAAGCCGCGCGCACCTGATGCTCGGTAATTCAATTACCGATGTAGTTCACGAAATCTTGTATCCTTTACTGTCTGCATATAGTCTTCCACGGATAGCGTTAATAATTCTCTTTTTAACGCATCTACAGGATTTTCATCCGGAAATAGTTTATTTACAGTGTATTGGTTTGTATATTTCTCGTCACGTTTTTCATCAACAAGGCGCTTAGCCTGGAAATCTATCTGCGCACCATTATTTAATGCGAATTTCAAATCTTGAATATACGCTTTTACTTCTAACTCACTTTCAATTCGAGCTTTTGTTTCTTCAGCCAACCCATTACCTTCAAGGTATCAATTGATACCTATATAATATCTCCATTATTGGATTTTGTCAACTGTTTATACCCCCCATCTTCAATTTCGCGATTTTACACGCAAGACCCACCCTCCGTTCTATAATCCTCATTTTCCAGATTTTTTCCGAGTAAAAAATGCCATCAAACACGCTATTTTACAGGCTTTTTTCTGGGTTCAGGTTCTGATTTTAAGGAGGATTTTCCCTTTAGTCGGAATTCCTCAGGAAGTTCAGGAGACACAAACAAGAAGAGAAAAAAATACTTATAAAACATAGAAAAAATACTTATAAAACATAGAAAAAAATAGAATAACAGACAGATTTTCCCTACAGAAGCCTGTTCAGCAGATAGCAGCCCTTTTCCTTCAGCTGCATCCTGTCTTCCCTATACGACGGATGATATTTGGCAACTTCATTCCAAAAAGCAGCAGAATGGTTCATTTCCTTCCGATGGCACAATTCGTGTACCACTACATACCTCTGAACACTTTCCGGGAAAAGCATAAGCAGGCAGTTGAAATTCAGATTCCCCTTTGATGAACAGCTTCCCCAGCGCGTTTTCTGGGTACGGATTGAAACCGTACCATATGTTACACCTATGGTACGGGCCAGTTCCTCAACCAAATCCGGCAGTATATTTTTCGCCTGCTTCTTCAGCCTTGATATTTCCTGTGCGGTAAATGCACCTGCTTCAGACCGGCTATCCTCATCTGCAAGGCCTGCTGCCGCACGCCTCTCTGCCATCTTCCTCTGAGCTTTTTCAATCCACTCGAGCTTATCCACTACAAAGGCCTCCGCCCGCTTCTTTGAGCAGCCAAGCGGAGCCCTCACTATCACGCTGCCATCCGGCTTGACAGTAATGCCGATGGATTTGCGTTTTGATTTAATAAATGTGTAGTCTATCATAATTTAAAAGGTTACTGCTGAACCTCAAAGTCGTATTGTAAATAATCCGGCAGTTCTTCATCCATACTGATGTGGAACAGCAATCCCTTGCGGTCATTGCTGTACTCTTCAGGCCATGGAATTTTTTTCATAACTCCTTCACCAACATATGTAAATGGCATCTGTATTCCATGCTCATTTTCCACCTTACGAATAAATAACACTGCCTTCTCACTAGTAAGAAGCTTCTGTTTCTCAGAATTACTGATATTGTTTACAGATTCCCATTGAAAGGTAGTGCTGTCAATAAATTTATCCATATAATTCAGGCGTTCATTTATACCGGCATCCTTCTTAAGTCCGGCAAAAATGTAAACCTTTTTATCATAATAATATGTTCCCATCATGGTATCTCCGGGGTTCTTACACAGCTTTAGCTGCACCTGATCTTTACGGTATGCATTCCACAAAACAAACTGTTCATTATTGGGATATTCCGCTAAGTATCTTGTCAGACCATATGAGATTAAATCCTTTATATATTCAAGAAACTCTGTATCAATCGTTATTGCAAGTGACAGACATCCTTTTTTGTCTTCGCACACAAACCCACTTTTCAGCATAAATGTGATTGCATGATTAATCTCATCCGCTGAACTGTTTACAGCCTCTTTTTTAATTTTGTCACAGGCCTCACTTCGCGAAGCTGCTCCATTCAGCAACAGTCCAAGCAAACGATATTCCGTGTCTCTTACAAGAGGCAGCATTGCTGAGAAATACTTTATCATCTCCCTTTGCTGTTTGTCATAAACCGGAAGTTTTTCTTCCCCGATACCCAACAAAAAATCATAATATGAGGCTGTTTTCCGTCCACCTATCTTTATGCTCATAAATTTTATAATATCGGGAGCACAATCGTTGTTGAGATAATCCATGTGACGCGGATATTCTTCAGAATTAATGTACTTTTTGAAATTAAAATAATCCTGCTTTATATATGACAGACTGTTAAAGTTTTCTTGTTCAATATATTCCCTGATTTCTTCTTTACTTAAATCGTCTATATTAATCTCAACGCCGTATTTCAGCAATCCCAACGCCATAAAATTATCATTTACAAGGTCCTTAAGAAGCTTCTTTTCAAGCACAAAATTCTGTGCCAGACTTCCCATAGCAAATGCTATCTGAACACTTCGTCTATAACTGTTACCTATAAAATCAAGAACAGTGACATAGGCTTTATTTAAACATTTACGAAGTCCACGACCAAGCTGCTGAATAAAGATTGTTGAGCTTTCTGTCGGACGCAGGAAAAGAACCATATTTACACCGGGAATATCAACACCTTCATTCAAAATATCAACCGTAAACAGTATCTCAAGCTCCTTATTATCATCCTGAAGATCATCATAAGCCCTTATTCGCTCGCCAACGCTGTTTTTTCCTGTAAGGTACGCTGTATGATAAGTTTTTCCGGTCACACTGTTTACTATCTCACCCAGTGTCTCACACATCATACGTGCATGTGTTATATTTTTACAAAATGCAAGACATTTTAATTTACCGGCAGGCATATGTTTTTCTATTTCTCCCGCAACGAAATCGCAATGATCCACATTTGCCAGCTGTTCCACCAGCTTACGCTCTTCGGATTTTCCAAGACCATAATCAACTAAATGGTCACGAATTCCATAATACTTAAACGGAACAATCAATTCATTGATAATTGCATCCCTAAGTCGCAATTCATAAGGTACATTGGTATCAAACAGTTCAAAAACATCCTGATTATCCATACGTTCAGGTGTAGCTGTTAAGCCAAGAAGAAACTCAGGCTTGAAATATTCAATTATGCTTTTATATGTAGCAGCAACAGAATGATGACATTCATCAACAATTATATAGTCAAAAGCTTCGGGATCAAACAGCTCCTTATCCTTGCTCATCATAATATTACTGGCAAAAAGGAAATCCGCATCGCGTTCTGCATAACCCTGACAGTACATTCCATAGGTTACACTATTTCCAAAAACTTCCTGGAAGGTCTGAAGTGATTTCGTAAGGATTGAACCCTCTCCAACAATATACAAAAGCTTCTTGGGTCCAAAATTGAAAGCATCAAATGCTGCCAGATATGTTTTACCGCTTCCGGCTGCTGCAACAACCAAAGCTTTACTCTGGCCCATAACCCTATATCTGTTCAACTCCTTCAGTGCTTTACGTTGCATGTAGTTTGGTTTTGTTTCCGCTGAAGGAAGATTATAATCCATGTCCCAACGCTCTATTGCATAATTCAGTCTGTTTTCGTATTTCTTCAGTAGTTCCGTTGCAAGCGGTTCGGTTGCATTCCACTTATCCTCGAACTCAATCATAATCTGACGGTATATATCAGAATTTCTGTTCTCGCGTACTACCACATCCCATTCAATGTTTTTTAGAAGCGCATAACGAGTAATATTGGAAGAACCAACGATTATCTCACATTCATTATCCCAAGTGAAAATATAGCCCTTAGAATGATATCCAAGTGTCTGATACTGTTCATCGTGAAAACTTTCATAATCAAGTCGACACTCAAAGCTTCCGTCATCAGAATGATTCGACATAATATGCTGAAAGGTTCTCAGTGATTCAATATCAGTAAAATTCTGGTACGTTGATGTAATAATTCGGCCAACAGCTCCCCTATCAACGGCAGCCTCAATATCACGGGCAAGCAGAACAAGCCCTGCCTTTTTTATAAAACTCACTGAAAAGCAAAAGCTGTCACAGGTTCTTAAATTGTTTTTTATATGTTCCAAAAAACTTTCAGGCGTATAGTTGGTAAGAAAATTATTAGTCATTTATCCTCCTAATGCAACGAATGTAATGAGTTGCTCATGGAGTTGATTGGTGCGTTCTTAGCACCAATCTCTTAGTTTGAAAATTAATTTTCAAACTTCTGCTCCAAACTTTAAAATAACAAGCCATTGTCTAATAGATTATGAATCATGCACCAAAGCATTAAACCCACTTTTTCCGTTTCCGATAATGGCAAGCAGTACCACAACAAATACCGAAAGCAGCGAAACATACAAATATCCGTATTTCCAGGAAAGCTCCGGCATATTTTCATGCACATATACGCCGGTCCTAAACAGAGGATTTTCTTTTGGAGCTTGTCTCGATGGTCTCCTCATCAAATCCCAATCCCCTTCCTGGATGTATCAGCTCCTCTTTCCCCTCTATTCCCATACAGCCATCTGTTTTCTGTTTCACTTCTTTTTGTTTTTTGCGATTATTGATCGTATCGGCAGAAGTATAATGCCGAAGTCTGCCAGCGCTATTACCGCCAGCCATTTATACGGAGAAAGCAACCCGGCAATAAGGAATGCGATAAATGCAATTCCCGGAATGCCTGATACATTTCTGCCGTTCCTTTTGGATGCCAACGGTGCGCCAATGTATGTCACCACCCAGGCAAACAGTCCGACAAGCCATAAAAAGCCAGATGGAAGCCATCGGTAAAGCTCCGTGGTGGCCAGCTTCCCACCGGCCTTTTCCTCAAGCAGCCACAGCCCCCCTGCAATCAGGAGCAATATCACGCAGGGCAGTATTATTTTTTTAACAATCCTTTTATTTTTCAAAATTTGTCACTCCCAATCAAAATTCGTATCTCATATATGAATTTTAATATTTCCTTCACCTTTTGTAAATCACATATTGAATCAAAGTCCAATATACGATACTATGATTAAAAAGTTACTATTCACAGTCAAATATTAATGTAAACAAGCTGTAAGCTTGCTTACAGGCTTGTGGGCATTATAAATCAAATTAATAGGACAGGGAAAATGGGAAATTCATTTGCATTTGAATGGGAAGTTAGTTTCATGGAGTGGCTGCAGGGTCTGGACAATCCTGTATTTACGGCAATTGCACGTTTTTTCACTTTATTCGGTGAGGAGCTGGTGCTGGTGGGCATCATCGGCTTTATATACTGGTGTTTTGATAAGAACACAGGAAAATTCATAGCTACAAATTTTCTGCCTACGCTTCTGGCAGGTCCGCTCATTAAAAATATAGTAATGCGCCGGAGACCATACATGGACCATGCAGGCATCAAGTGCCTGAAGCAGGTAGATACCTCAGGAGATCTTTACGATATAAACGTGCAGGGCTATTCGTTCCCCAGCATGCATGCCTCGAATACACTGAGCGTTTATGGTTCGCTGGCAATAAGTCAGAAAAATAAAGGCTTTAAAATCGCTACTGCGGCAGTTCTGTTCCTGATAGGTCTGTCCAGGGTATATGTCGGAGTGCATTATCCTACAGACGTGCTGGTCGGATGGGTTCTGGGAATCGTTGTGGTTTCCCTCATGACAGTTCTCCAGAAGAAAATAAAAAATTATCTGGTTTTTGCTGCAATATTCGGTCTGATCGGTCTGCCCGGATGGTTTTACTGTACCAGCACGGATTTCTACACGGCATACGGTATCCTGGTCGGTATATTCATTGCATTTTCTTTTGAAGAGAAGAAGGTCAATTTTGAGAATACAAAAAGCATCCCCCGCTGTATCCTGAGAGTAGCGGGGGGTGTAGGAATATTCCTCGGACTGAATACGGCACTGAAGCTTCCCTTCCCTTCAGAAATTCTGGAAACAGAAGATTTTGTGTCACATTTAATCAGGGCTCTTCGTTATGCGATTGTATCGTTTTCAGTAATGGCTCTTTATCCGATGGTATTCAAATATACTGCAAAGCTTGGAAGTAAAAAAGAGTAATAAAATAACTTCCGTGTCTTTCATCATTTCAAAATTCCAAGAGCATGCTTAGCGGCAATCATGCCGAAGGTATAGCACTTTCCGAGTGAAAGACCGGTCTGATGGAAGGGATAGTCATTTCCGCCGTAGAACTGGCCACCAAGGTTGCCTACACAGTACAGGCCTTCGATGACCTGTCCCTGTCCGTCAAGTGCCTGGGCGTTTTCGTTTACGATAATACCCGAAACCTCTGCAGACACCCTTATATGCTTCCTTGCGCCCCAGAACGGTGCCTTTTCAATCTTGTGCATATACTTTGCAGGCTTACCGAAGTCTGTGTCATTACCCTGCTCGCAAAGCTCGTTATAACGGTCGATGGATTTCTTCATTTCATCGTAAGGAATATCGAGCTCCTGTGCCAGCTGCTCAAGGGTATCGCATTTATGTAAATCAATCAGATTCTTGAATACGCCCGCGGGGTTCTCAACTGCTCCGGGGATGAACTTCTCCATTACGAAGGGCGGTACCATACCGTCTACAAATTCATCCTTAGGCCAGTTCACATAGTTGTCATCATAAATTGTACAATACCAGCCTCTCGAGCCGTCCTCCCTGTGGTGGGCATCCATCATTTTTCCCTTGTATTTCGGCTGATACTTCAGGATATTTCCCATATATACAAAGCCGGTATACTCGTTGGTAAAACGCTTTCCCTCCATATTCAGGTAAAGGAAGGGCTCCTCAAACATGAGTGCAGAATCAAAATCATGCATCATCTTTGTATGGCCTGTGTTTTCCATTTTTGCTCCGGCTGTCATCGCCATGATGTGCCCGTCACCTGTTTTATTGAACTGCTTCTTGTCAAAATCTGCAATATCCGGACACCAGCGGTCTACCATGGACCTGTTGTTTGTATAGTCACCGGTGGCCAGAATAACCGCCTTTCGCGCATTGAAACGGATATATTTCCCCTCGCGGTCCTTTCCGTAAACACCCGTTACCCTTCCATTTTCCTTGATGAGCTGTACAGCAGGTGTATTGAAGTACACATGGAAGTTCTCATATTTACTGTCCAGACTGTCTACTATCTTTCTAAGTGCATGGCAGACACTATAGGGCTTTGGTCCGACCCAGGGAGCCCAGAAATAGCAATGGTCATCGCCATAGTCGTAGGTATTCTCACGGTCTCTCCAAAGTCCGGTAAAATCCCCGCTTGTACTTCTGAAGGCACAGAGCTTGTCGCCGTCATTTAAAAGCTTTGCGCTTTCCTGATTGTTGTCCACCTTGGAGCCATCACCGTATTCTGTTTCTTTTGTAAATCCGGCCCTGTTCCAGAACCAGATCATTGCCTCCTCTGAATGGTCCACATATGCGCGCAGAAGCTTTGTGTCCGCTCTCCAGTCACACAGGGAGTTTGTATGGTGTATCCACTTTGCAAGTCCGCCCTCCGTAGACCTGGACTTGATAATGGCCGAGCCGCAGTTTCCCTGTGAAACAACATCCGGCTCCTTCTGAAGAAGTGCTACCTCAGCTCCGCTTTCTGCAGCAAAGCCTGCTGCCGGAACACCCGAGGCTCCTGCACCTACTACGACAATGTCTACGTCAACAACACTGTCCGGCACAATCTCCTCCAGCACACAGGCTGAATCAGCCACCTCCTCTTTTGAAATGCCATCTGCTAAACTGATTTCGTTTTTCATGTTCCTTTTACCACACCTTTCTATAGTTCTATTTTTTCCCCATTAACTCCATAATATTCTATGGCTATCAGGTTTCCTCTGTTATCGTACTCCTTATTTACTGATGCATATCCGTCCATAAACAAAATCAGCTTTCCGTCGGTACCATAAAACGCGGCGGCTATCTCATTTCCTCTGTTATCGAACTCTATCTTCATGGTTGCAAAACCCTTAGTAGACAAAACAGGTTGACCATCAATTCCATAACATGCTGTACACAATAAATTATTTCTGTTATCATATTCAGATTTAACAGAAGATATTCCCGTACTAGTCAATACCGGCTGTCCGTCAATTCCATAAAATGCAGCATATATCCAATTTCCTCTGTTATCGTATGCTCTTTTTATCGAAGCAACACCGTCACTGTTTAAAATAGATTGCCCGTCAGTTCCATAATACGCAGTGGCTATCTCATTTCCTCTGTTATCGTACTCTGCTTTTATAGAAGCATATCCATCCTTGTATAAAATCGGCTTTCCATCGGTTCCGTAAAAGGACATTGCCACTCCTTTGTTTCTATTATTAAATTCAAACCTGGCAGAAGCATATCCGTCAACATGCAAAATCGGCTGACCATCGATACCATAATATGATATGCCAATCCTATTGCCCCTGTTATCAACTGTTACTTTTTCCGAAGCAAAACCTTTACTGCCTATAATCGGTTCCCCATCGGTTCCATAATATGTAGCGGCCTTCTCATTTCCTCTGTTATCATACTCAAGATTAATACTTGCATAGCCGCCATCCACAATAATCGGCTGGCCGTCGGTTCCAAAAAACTTTTCCCCTATGACATTTCCCCTATTATCACGCTCAAATTCAGCCCTGAAATAGCCATCAGTTGTTATTACCGGCCGACCATCCGTTCCATAATGTTCCGCTGCCCTTATTTTGCCCCGGTTATCGTTTTGAAACTTAACTATAGCATACCCTTTATCGATAGTTATGTAGTTTCCTTCAGTATCAAAATATTCCCTTACAGCCGTTAAACCATGACAATTGTTTTTATCAAGCCGGTAAGCATAGCCCTCCCTGCCAACAATCAGGTCACCGTCGCAGCCATATAAATACCGGGCACTTTCGCTCTCGTACTCATCATATCTGATTTCCATTATTGCATATCCGTCCCCGCAGATTATGCTATTGTTCTGCCGGTCCAGATATGTAGTTTTAGTAAGACGGTTATGCGAATTATATTCCGATTCCTTAACTGCGTATCCGTCGCATGCAATTATCAGTTCTCCGTCTGTCCCGAAATTGCTCTCCTTTGTTATATTGCCGTATTCATCGTATTCATTTTCCCTGTATGAATATCCTTCCGGGCAGAAACATGGTTCCTTATTTTCATCGTAATATTCCTGTCTTATTAAATTGCCCAAATCATCATATTTACTGATGCTTTCCGCATATCCGTTCACCAGAATGACAGGCTGAGCGCCGGTATCCGTTGCCGACTCTGACAAACGGTTGTTGTCCCTGTCGTAGGTATAGGCCACTGCGGCGGCTCCATTATTTGCTATGATTGCCTTGTTGTCAGTTCCATAGTACTTTTCGGAAATAACATTTCTATGCTCATCGTACTGTTTTTCTACAGCAGCATATCCATCCATACCAAAAACCGGATCGCCGTCAGTACCATAAAAGGAGGTCTTGGAAACATTGCCTGCTGCATCGTATTCCAGCCGGATTTTTGCATATGCATTGCAGGTTATTACAGGCTCACCCTCGGTGCCAAAAAAGGCTGTCTCTGTCAGCCTGTTATCCTTATAAACAGATTCCGAATATGAATATCCGTCGCTGTTGTAAATTCTTTTTCCTTCGCAATCAAAATATTCCTCTTTTATCAGATTCCCGTTTGAATCATACTCTGACCTGCATTCGCACCAGCCTGATGAGGAAATGCATTTTTCCTTATCAATGCCATAGTAGCATACATTTGTGCATTTACCCGCTTTGCTGTACTCCTTTTTCACGTATGCATAGCCGTCCGTGCAATATGTCAGCGAGCCCTCTGAATCATAATACTTTGTGGATATGATATTATTATTTTTATCATATTCCTGTTTATAGGACGAACAGCCTGCATATGCACAGACCATTTCGGAATCAGTACCCCAGAAGGATACCTCGGTAATGTTTCCGTCACCATCATATGCAAATTTCTGAACAGCACCGTTTTCCATGGTACAGACAGGCTGCCTGTCAATATCATAAAAATGCTTTTCTGAAACATTTCCCTTCCCGTCGTATGAATACTCAACAGCTGCATATCCATTGTCGGGGGAAAAGATGGCTTTTCTATCAAGGTCTTCAAATTCTACAGATACAAGTCTTCCGGCTTCATCATAATTGAAGGCTTCATATGCAAAATCGTTAATACCGTTCACAACATTGCCGTTTTTGGCCGTGAAGCATTTTTCAGCAAGTCTTGCATTCAGGTATGCATATTCAGTTGCATAAATACCCCTTTCATCCTTCATGGGTGTATATGCATTGTCATAGAAATTAAGAGCCAGGACTCTTACTGCCTGTCCCAGTTCATTTCTGGAATATTCATATCCGTATATTTTGTCTGAATCCGGAATCGGGGCATTTGACTGCTTATCGTAATATAATTCCCTGATTATGTAGCCGCCGTCGTCATACTCCAGCCTGCAATAGTCCATTTTGGGAGCAGCTGTTTCCGTTCCGCTCCATGTGACATATTCACGGTCTTCGCTGAAAACAGCCTGTTTTACGGCATTATCATGGATATCATATACCGTGTATGCCAGCGGTCCGTTGTTAATACCATCAACTACCAGCTTCACATATTCGCTGTATTCCTCGTTAATTCCGTAAGCAGCCGGTTCACCTGCGGAATTTTCATGAGTTACCGCTATTTTATTTCCATCCTTATCGGTTGAAAATGTAATGTGATAGGGAAGCGTCTCTATCTGAGCTTCCGTTAATTCATTAATTCCCTGTGGAACACCCTTTACATATACATATGATTCATAATATGTTTTCACGGGTGATAAAACCTTATACGCTATAATCCCACCGACCAGCAGGACCACAACAACAGCAGCCACTATAAGGAGCCACTTTTTAGCAGTGTGTTTCTTCTCACTACTTTGTACAATTTCTGCATTCATTTTAAAGAATCGCACCTCCGTTATTTTTTTCTGCAGTTACCGGTGTTCTCATTGCAACAGGGCCTGCAGAGCAGGCCATTCCGTCTGATTAAATTCCATACGGAAGGCTTATCAAAATTATACAGTCAGATGCGATCGGTATAAATTAATTTATTTGCAAATTAACTGCCACGTTTACTATATAATTATCAAAAACAATATGTTTTATTGCAATTCCGTAAAGTCTTACGCCTTTCCGGGTACCTTCAGTCTTCCTACAGCTTCGGCTTCGGACTTCCGCACTCGGTACAGAACCGTCCGATATTTTTTTCATTTCCGCAGGAACAGCTCCAGAATTCCTCTGTCTTCACCTCGGAAGGGCTCTGCGGGGCCGCCCCCATATTGGGCCAATGCATCATAAAATCCATACTCGGAGGCGAAGCCATGCGCATGGAGGGAGCCGGTCTTTGGTTGTAAAATTTACATGCCCTGCTCACAAAATCTTTTCCCACAAGGGAGTGGTCCTCCTCACGAAGGAGCGTAGCCAAAACTATGCGTCCCCGTCCGTCGTATTCCATCCCCATAGCAGAAAGGACCGTGACGGTTTTTCCGCCGATTTCCTCCTCATGGATCATGTAGTCCATTTGATTATATGTATCACCCTCTATTTTGAGGTTCCAGGAGGGGCAGCCGTCCATAGATATTCCTTCAGTCAGAGAAAACCTGTCGCTTTTCCATTCAGGTTCCCTGCCCTCAATACGTTTACGCCGAAGCAGCTCATTCCCTTTTATTATGATACCTGATGTATCGAACACAAAACCGCCTGCCTGCTTCCATGTCCCATTTAAATCCATATATTCTCCTCAAAGATTTTCGGCGCAGTATCTACTACGCCGAAAATAAAATTAATTACGACTTGCTGTCTTCAAGCTCCTTCAGAAGCTTTATGTTCTTCTTTTCCACTTCGTTAAGCCATTCATCGTTGAACGAATCCGCGGAATAAATCGGCTCATACCAGCTGCAGCTGTTGAAATAATCCTGTAAATCCTTCGATGAAAACATCCTGCCATGCCTTGCATATATTTCATTTCTTGCCAGACGCAATTCCTCTTTTGTAAGGAAGGCGACTGAGTTCCTTGTAAGCTCAACAAAGGATGAATCAATTATAATATACTCCGTATAAGGCGGATCGTACGGTAAATCGGTCTTTAAGCCATATCCGTATGTATGGTCAAATTCCCAGTCATCGTCGTATTCCTGTTCAAAATATTCTGCCGTATATCCGTTTGAAGGATAGTTGACACTTGACCTATCCCAAGGATTCATCCCATTTTCGCCATACCACATGTAGAATGTGTACAGCGGGTCAACAGAGGTATTATATCCGTCTTTGTCCTTCTGCTTCATCAGCTGCCAGGTAAATATGTCCGTATAAGCCCCATCCGTCCTGCTTAAGGGAGTAAAGGCGGGAGTATTCTCGTCGATTGTAAAGTTTACTTCGGAGCGTCTTATTGAATTAAACACCTCAAATATGGAAGGCATATATTTTTTCGTCTTTGCAAGCTCCTTATTCATATCGCTAAAGTCTTCAACATAGCATCTTTCAGAAAACAGGGCAGCACATCCATCGTCAGCATTTAATCTGTAGGCAGCCGCAGCAACACCGCAGAAGCCTCCCTCGTGAAGGTCAAAGGTTTCACCGTATGTAAAATAA
This sequence comes from Lachnospiraceae bacterium, assembly GCA_045627205.1. Taxonomy (GTDB): domain Bacteria; phylum Bacillota; class Clostridia; order Lachnospirales; family Lachnospiraceae; genus RUG11977. The sequence continues at coordinate 19,158 of JAZQNG010000049.1, read as the reverse complement.
ACATACAGACCATCATCAGCTATCCTATATGAGCCCTGTAAGGAATAATTTCCCTCTCCGACAGCAGGTGAAACAAGCATATCCTGTGTCAGTTCCCTGATTGAATCGGTAGCAACATCGTATTGGTAGAGCAGGACATACACGCTGATATAGCCGTTTGTACATTCTGTCCTTGCCGTAAGCAGCTCATCAATACCATCCCCGTCATAATCCAGGAACATTTTTCCCATAAGACCGGATTTTCCTTTGCTTCCTGAATATTCCGGCCATTCCGCATTGGAATCATAGTAAAATAATATTTCTTCATCTGCCTGACCATAGCTGTATATCAGGTCCTCATCATAATATTTGTCTAATCTTATCCTTACTGCCTCAGCCAGAAGCTCGGGAGCGATTGAAGGTGTCTCGGTTACCCCGGGTGTGATTTCGGGGGTAGCCTCGGGTGTTGCCTCGGGTGTGATTTCCGGCGTAAGCTCCGGTACATCAGTTACTTCTGCTTTAGGGGTAGTCTCAGGTGCATCCGTTATTTTCACTTCACTGGTAACCTCAGGCGCATCCGTTATCTCCGCACCTCCGGTAACCTCAGTCCCGTTTTTTCCGTCCGTACCGGTTTTGTCTGCTCCGTCCTGTGAGGAACAGCCTGCAACTGATACTGCCACCAGGACAAACAACAGCAGCATGACCAGTCTTACATAACTCATTTTTTTCATTGATTTTCTCCTCTCAATTTTTTATAATCAAGGCGTCCAAAATACTGCGCCAATTGATTTTCAGATACTTTGTTCATCAAGTATCTGTGCAAAAATCCTTACAATGTCCGGATCGAACTGGGTCCCGCTGTTATCAATAAGGACCTTTATTACCTCCTTTGGGTCTCTGCCCTCCTTGTAGCATCTGCGGCTCGTAAGGGCGTCATATACATCGGCCACGGCGATTATACGGCCTATGATGGGAATCTCCTCGCCCGCAAGGCCACTGGGATAGCCGCGTCCATCAAATCTTTCGTGATGATATTTCGCACCGTCCGCAATATGGTCGATGGTCGTAATGTTTTTAAGGATTCCGGCACCAATATTCGTATGTTCCTTAATCATCGCATATTCCTCGTCCGTAAGCTTTCCGGCCTTCTTCAGCACACTGTCCGGAACTCCTATTTTACCTACATCATGAAGCAGTGCCGTTCTGTAGACAGCCTCAACCTGCTTCTTATCAAAGCCCATTCTGGCCGCTATGCTTTTACTGTAGGCAGCAACCCTTTCTGAATGGCCTATGGTATCCTCATCCTTTGCATCGATTGTATTTGCAATAGTCGCAATGGACTGAAGCACAACATTTTCAATTTCCGCAGTTTTCTCCTCAATCTTCTCCTGAAGGTTCTTTCTGAGCTCCTCCAGCTCGATTGTCCTGCTTATCCTGCTGAGTAAAACGGCCGGCACGATAGGCTTTGTAATAAAGTCTGCAGCCCCCATTTCCAAACACTCAACCTCTGTATTTTCATTTCTGTCGGCGGTAAGGAAAATCACGGGAATATCCCTGCATTCCGAGATTTTTTTAAGCTCTGTAAAGCACTGTTTTCCGTCCATTTCAGGCATGGCCAGATCGAGCAGAATCAGATCCGGATTTTTTTTCTGTGCAAATTTCAACGCCATTTCTCCGCTTATGGCCGACAGGACGGTGTACTCCGGTTCAAGTATCTCCTTAATGAGAGAAAGATTGAATTTACTGTCATCCACTGCAAGAATCGTATACTGTTTCATGCCTAAATCTCCCCTGCAAGCTCTTCAAGTTTATCGTACTCAAATTCGTCACAATATTTTATCATTGAGGATAAAATCTCATTCAATGCCGCCGGATAGGTAAACTGCGACATTCTCTTAAGGATTTCCCCGGCAGCCTCATAGTCCATATCCTCGCAGGCTTCCTTCAGTGCATCCGTATCTGCCCTGTCAAATCCGTCACGGGTCTCCCTGTCCGGGGCGTCCTCAGTCTGTGCTTCCGTCACTCCGAGATGCTCTGCAAGAATATCCTTTGTAGTATTCAGCTCCTCCATAAATCCGTCGAAAAGTGCACGCACCAGGTTCATGTTTTCTTCCCTGCCCGCGCTCTCCAGATCCTTTGCAAGCCCTGAAAGAACATCTGCACCAACGCCTGCCGAAGCGCCCTTTACCGCGTGAACCGCTATTGTCAGGTTCTTTATATCCTCCGCTGCAGACAATTTCGGTAAAAGAATGCTCTTTTCGCAAAGATCCTTATAAAAGGTTTTAAGTACAGACCCGTAAACTGCTGCATCATTACCATAAAGCTCCAGTGCCCGCTCCGTATTGATTCGCGGAATTTCCAGCAATCTGCTTTCTCCTGATAATCCGGCCGTATCTGCGGCTTCCATATATAAACCCGCTTCTCTGTACGCGCCTGCTTCTCCATTTTCCGCAGTCATATTTTCAACGACGGATACCTTGCCGTTTATAAGCGATGAGAGAAGCTTCAGATTTTCCTCAAGAAGCTCATTATTCCTCAGGAGGACATCCCTGAGGCTGCTGTCCGCAGTAATCACCGGTGCAGGCTCTCCCGGAACATTATCGTGCTTTTCACGGGCCACCCTCACAAGATATCCGGCAGGTGCCTTTGGCTGGACAAAGGTTTTAAGAACCCTGTTTAATTCCGACATTTCTATAGGCTTTGAAATGAAGTCGTTGAAGCCTGAGCTCAGGAACATGTCCTTTGCCTCCGATATGGCATTCGCCGTAAGGGCAACAATAGGAACATTCCTGTAAAAATCCCCGTCCATTTTCCTGATATAGGCCGTAGTCTCCACGCCGTCCATCTCCGGCATCATATGGTCCATAAAAATCAGGTCATATTTAACGGTTTTAAGCAGTTCTATGGCCTTATAGCCGCTTTCTGCCGTATCCACCGTCATTTTGTATGGCAGCAAAAGCCCCTTTGCCACGGAAAGGTTTGTTTCATTATCATCAACAACAAGAACCCTGGCAAATTCAAGCGGAACAATCCTTGTCCTGTCAAAGCCGTGTTTTTTATATCCCGAAACTATCTCTTTATTATTAATAGCACTTACAAACTGCAGACCTGCCAGCGGAAGCTGTATCTGCTTGTAATCCATATATTCCTCTAAGGCATGCTCGCCGTTTTCCAGAATCAGATATATATTTTCCGGCTTAAACATAAACGTAAGAACATCCCTTACGCTTGCGAAATTCTTGCGCCTTATCACTGCGTGGGTAGCATCGGAGAAGGTTTTAATCCTCCCGTAATCGCTGCATATCCTGTAGGATACCTCCAGATTCTCAAGACTGCGCCCCAGCGTTGAAATAAGCACATCGTCATCCTCACAGATTAATACATGCTTCAGCCCGCTGTCATTAACCCTTCCGAGAGGCTCGTATTTCTTTACCTCCTGATAAACAGTAACGGTAAACACTGAACCCCTGCCGTATTCACTGGCTACGGTTATGGAACCGCCCATCATCTCCGCAAAGCTTTTTGAAATGGCAAGACCCAGTCCAGAGCCTGTTACGGCGCGGTTTTTCTTGGTATCCACCTGTGAAAAGGTTCCGAAAAGCTTTCCGATATCCTCCTCCTTAATTCCGATACCGGTATCCGTAACCTTGAATATAAGCTTCCAGGTACTATCTCCTGTCTTTTCGCCCTCTACATCCAGGGAAATATGGCCTTCCTTTGTAAATTTAACGGAATTTCCGAGGAGGTTCATAAGTATCTGTCTTATTCTTATATCGTCGCCGATTAAGTGTGCGGGAAGGCAGGAATCAACATTCATAAGGAAATAAACCGGCTTGTCCGAGACTCTTACCGAAATCATATTGCTTATGTCCATAAGAAGTGAGGGAAGCATATAATCCACGGGAATAATCTCAAATTTGCCCGACTCGATTTTAGAGAAATCGAGAATATCGTTTATAATGGCCAGAAGACCGTTTCCTGCATTCTGTATAGTGAGGACATCATCCTTAATACCGGTTGGAAGATTCTTGGACAGAAGAATCTCGCTGATTCCGATAATCGCGTTCATGGGAGTCCTGATTTCGTGGCTCATATTGGCTAAAAATGAGCTTTTGGCCCTGTTGGCGTCCTCTGCCATGATAAGGGCATTCTCCAGCTGATGTTTCTTGTTTTCCTCCTCGGTAACATCGCTTATCAGGCCAAGAATCGTATTCTTATCATCATTAAAATAGCTGCACTCCACAAGATACCAGGTACACCTTCCGTTTACGTTTGTACAATACCTGATGTCTGTACGGCCGCCGTTCTGTTCAAGGCTTTTCTGCAGTTCTGCAGTCTTTAGTTGTAATATCTTCTTCCTGTCCTCTTCAAGATTTGCGAACCTGGTATAGTCCTCAACATATTCATCGAAGGTATTGTCATAGTCCCTCGATACCCAGGCGGATTCGCTGTCCGCATCCTGATTGAAATATGAGTATCTGCCACTCTGTAAATCGAGCATAAAAACACGCAGATAATGGTCTCTGATGGCTATTTTGCTGATTTCAGTCATCATGGAGGCGCGTCCCTTTATCGTGTGGAGCTCATCTGTACTTTCAAACATTCCCACAGAAAAACGAGCTTTACCGTCCGGAGTCTTTTCCGCGGTTTCCAAAATCAGACGGAACCAGTGAATACTGTCACGGTCCCTTAATTCAACCTCAACCTTCCGCTCGCCGCTGTCGCTTTTGGCAAACGCTTCATCAAAGGCCTTATGATAATCCGGATGAATATACTTTTCCTTAAAGATTTCCGGCATCCCGTCTATTCTCTTTGGAATGTTGAAGCTTTCACAGATTCTGTCAGAAAAGAATATATATTTTTCCTCGTTGGAATATATAAAATCAAACAGAGAAAGCATAATCTCCGCCATCTTTTCCTGTTCAACCCGAATAATATTACTGTCCTCCATGTTCGCTCTCCTAATAATGAATTCAATGAAAACGGCGCCTGATTTAAAATCAAGCGCCAATCAGTAGGTATTCTGCCTATAAATGCACTCAGTTATTCATTGTGATTTTATCTGCTTCCTGATTTTATTACTTATTCAGATTTTTTATTCTTATCATCGTTTTTCTTTTTTCTTAATATGATGATTACTACAACAACGATTATCACGATGATAATCGCTATCCAAATGAATAAGCAAATTCCTAAAGGCTGAATCGGACAAATGCCGCATACCTTACACTTATCTTCCTGGGGAAGAGTATCGGAAATCTCCTCCTCGACAGAGGGTGTGGGCGTAGGTGCTGACGTAGGTACTTCCTCCTGAGCGGGGACTTCGACCTCGCCAAGTGAATTTATGTAGGAATAGAGAAGAAGGTCATTGCCTGTATTTCCGTATCCACCGCCGGCTTTTTCGCAGTCGATACCGTTAAAGGTAATAACATCACTTCCCCACGTATCAAGGTCAGAACCATCCTTTGCGGTAAGCGAGCCGATATAGAAGCCATAAATTCCGCCTTCCTCAAAGGTATCCTCGGGACTCATCCTTACGGCATAAATTCCTAAATTCTCGTTTTCGTAAGCGTATTCTACGCCTTCTTCCTTCGTATAAGAGGTCTTATAAAACTTCATCGTCATATCACCACAAACAGTATCACCGTCAGGTGAATTGACGTTGAACTCCTTCGTGCGGTCGGTAAGGCCTTTTCTTTCGGGATCCCTTGTAGAAAAGATTTTTACTTCGACATCCTTTACCTTTACGCCGGGCTTATAATCGATGACAACATTAATGAAGGTATAGGGATCATTATTTTCAATTATTTCAGGTAAATCAGGAACCGGCTCATACTCTACTACATTAGCTTCATTGCATATGAGACTTTCTGAATACTCGCTGTTCAGGCTTTCATCCTGTTCGTTACGGATAAATAAACGGAATTCAACAGGATCCTCCTTGCCCAGACCTTCGATTGTAAAATATTTTCTTCCGGATGTACGTGAATCATCAAAATATTCATTCTGCATCCAGTCTGTCCATTCACCGTCTTTGAATAAACGGTATTCAAGAATTGTTCCGATCGGATAGCTGTCTTCTACAAATTCATAATATCTTACCGCATCGGTTATACTTGAAGGATACTCAACGTACATATGCCAATCGCTGTAAACGTAGCCATCTGAATCCTCAACGGCATTTTCACAAAGAAGTTCGCCTACAATCGGTGCTTCAATTTTTTCGGGTAATTCAGGTTCAACCTGTGTGCCTTCCTTACCGATGCTGATTTCCTCGGTCCAGTCAGAATAGAGAAAAGATTCATTTGTTCCTCCATTGGCTTCAATCTCTTCATCGGTCATATTGTCATTGCGATATTTTATAGCATATCTGGCACGTACACGGACAGTGTGATTCTCAAGGTCGAGAGCATAACTGTCCTCTTCTTCGCCGGGGATTATGAGCTCACGAAGATAGTCCTCCTGATCGGGATTTTCCAGATAGGAAGCTGCATAGTCTGAACAGAGTATATAGCTGGGAAGCCAGTAGGTACGTGCTTCTCCGTAAATATTATGTATTCTGAAATTGAAAAGATATTCCGGAAGATTATCCTGTTCATAACCATTATCCCAGGTTTCAGGATCATAGTGCCACTCACCGTCATCAAGTGCTAAATCTACCTGCATCTGCACAAAGTCAATATAGCAGTTGTACTTTTCTGCAAAGGCAACATCGTAATCATATTCGATGTTTTGAACATAATAATACTTCCAAAGATCCTCAGGAAGGGTTTGCCAAAGCCTCACATCCGTGCTGCTCCCATTATAATCCCTGTAAATTTGGAGATAAAGATCCTCAGGCACACTTATTTTCCCGTCAGGGAAGAATTCAGAAGTGAATTCCGGTGATACATCACCCGCAAATACCGGTGTGCAGTAAAAGGTGAGAACAATCAAAGCAAAAGCAAACAGTCTTAATATTTTTTTCATGCATAACCTCCTGCAATATGTAATTTACAAAATATTGACACCCTAATCATAGTATACTATATCAAAAAATTAATTATAATACAAGAAAATAGTAGTCTTTATTCGCTTCGGATTTTTCACGCACGTTTAAAGCACGCCTGTAAAACTCTTCTCGTGCCGTATTCATCCGTCCAGATTTCCTTTTCAGACACCCTTACACCGTTTTCATACCATCCCTCAAGGAGGTATCCCTCATTAGGGTAGGCGTAGTACGTCTGCTTCCTATTCATTACCTGCATTACGGTTCCTGTTCAGCTTAGCCCAGTTGACGAGCCCGATGACCGCCATTACCAGGTATATGCTCTTCTTCGTAAGATATACCGCATCAAAATGGACAATATACATGCCCACGGATACGATATCCGTGATTATCCACCATACATACTGCTCCCTGTACCTGAACAGTTCGAGTATGGTCGCCACGATTCCGATGCTCAGCGTGAAAGCATCGAACCACGCCACCTCGCCGCCGGCCCATACAAGTATTCTGTGGTATATGCAGGCTGCCGCAGTTACCACCGCCGCACACACCAGATCCTGCCATGGCTTCAGCTTCCTTGATTTTGTCTTATGCGTCAGGTCAAGATCCCGATGCTTTGCCCATGAATACCATGAAACAAAATTCATCGGAATATAGAACAGTATCTCCAGCGCAGCCGTTCCCCATATCCTCCAATACACAAGATATACCGCATACACGGCCGTATTGACCGTTGCAAAGGCAAAATTGCTGATATTGGCCTTTGCAGTGAAGAATATACATATCACGCCGCATACGGCACTGACGAAGTTGATGACCGTAAGCCATGCGGGATTGCCGTCCGATGAACCTGTCGTGAACCCCAGCACCATGGCCCTGGCTGCAATGAATACCATGACCGCGCCCATTATGTACTCATACCATCTGAGTTCCCTGAAGCTTTTCCTTATACCATCCAATCCAATCTTTCCTCCCTGCTTTCCATGTTCCTTATTGCCGTCCCGCTTATCGGGTAGTTTATCCTCTTAACATCCACCAGCCTGTGCACCGCCTCCGGATAGGCATGGCTGAAATACTCCCCGTAGCTTTCCTCGCTGCTGTAAACGGCGTCAAGCCGGTTTCCAAGCACTGCCCTGACGAGCGGCGTTTCAGCCTCCCAGTCCTCCGAGCCGTCAGGAAGGCGCAGCTTCCTGATATCGATGGACACGGGAATGACCTCCGCATAACGCCCGGCTTCGGCACATATCTTATACATCTGCTTCTGACGTTCCTCCACTGAAAGCCAGAGCCCGCTGTGTTCCCTCAATATGGCTTCCTCATCGGCCCCGCCCCAGAAAAGGATGACATAAACTTTCTCGCATTCGCGTGCAGCCACCTGTACACAGTAGTTATGCCCCTTGTGGAAAGGAAGAAACTTCCCGCCATACATCCCTGTCTTATACTTTTTCATTGTTCCTTCCTTTCTTTAATTCCTTACATAATTGTAAGAACTTTGTAAGCACAATCGATGGAGAATCCTCCCCCATCCTGTTATTATGAATACATCAAATGAAACACCGTTGATACAGAACAGCAGACAATAAATCACAAAAGAGAGGTATTCATCATGAAAAACATTATCAACAGGATCACAGGCAAGAAGGCACTCACAATCGTAACAGTCATCGCATGCATCTGCACAGTACTCGAAATCGCAACAGCCATCCGCACCGGCAGCAAGATTGATTTCTTCTGCATGGGCGGAATGTTCGCTGCAATCACCGTATGGGCATGTGAGATTGAGAAGAAGGAAAAGGCTGCTGCTGAGCAGTAATAACACATTTCCGGATAACCGACGATGCTATGTGGCTTTATCAGCCGACAAATTCCTTATCGCTGTTATCGCAGACATCTTTATTCCTATTATGAGTGTGTGCCCTCAAGCTACAATTCTTTGTCATTACCAATCTTAATTTTCATTTTTCAATTCAAACCATTTTCTATAGATTCAATTCTCTCAGCAAGTTGGAGAATGCCAGCTCTATAAGATGTAATTAAAGCATTATCTGCACCTGCAATAATATTGTCAATATTATATACTGATTTTTCTGCGCTTCGGCCTATCTGCTGAGCATAACCATTTTTGAAGCCGCCTTCATCAAAATCCTCGAAATATTTTGCTCCTATTTCATCGGCCATATAAAGAAGTTTGCGGGATAACATACTTTTATTATCATGCTTCCAATCCGAATTATCAGATATCGGCCATTTCTCAGAATCATTAATCAGATTATCTATACTCCATGCAATATATCCCCATTCCAATGCGTACCCTTCCTCGCTTCTTCTTCTCGGTTCCATAATATAAGTTTCATAGCCGATTGTAGCATACAAGGTCAGTTCCAACAATTTTTTTACTGTCTTCTCAAAAGCAGGATCACACTCTACCTCTTTTAATATGTAATTAACCGAGTCACGTAAATCTTGCATATTCTTATAATCATAAAGTTGCTTATTTATCATACCATTCTCCTCTCTCACTGATAACCGTTCAACTTCACCCTTCGAAAAAAATTCAAAAAGGTCAATTTCTAATTCTTTTTTTAATAATTCCTTCATTTCGTCGGTAAAATTATTTTTCCCCCTTTCTAGGTTTGATATCTGTTGTTTTGTACAATGTATCATCAACCCAAGTTGCTCCTGTGTCATCCCCTTCTTTTCTCTGGCTAGCTTCACTAATTTGCCTGCTTGTTCTCTATCAATCACGATAGCCACCTCCTTTACACGTCCATATTATATTCTTTTTCCCAAAATATCAATCATGTGGTACTTGACTTTGTCAAGCGAAAATAGAACTTTTCCGTCAAACCACTTCCAATGCTAGTGACGCATGAATTTTCAAATGCAGTACCCATCCTTCAGCTTCGTACCTTCCCCGCCCCCATCCAGAAACAGAGTCCTAACAACCAGCTTCAATTCATCGGATACTGCAATCATCCATAATCTCAATCATCACCATATACATCACACCATGCAAACCGGTTGCCGATAAAAACATTATTTCATGCGGAAATTCCGCCCCAACAGTTCCTTCCCTGCAATCCCAGGCGAAGAATGCGCCACGCTCCAGTATCCTGCCCGCCAGCAGAATCAAGAAGGCTTGCACGGTCACGATATTCCTTGCAAATAACTTCTGTCAGCCATTCAAAACTTTTATTGTCCATACACAAGTACAATTGCAGGCTTACGGATGTCTGCGGTAAGATCATCCTCTATGGTGTCAGATGTGTCTCCTGTCCTACATGCAATAGCCAAACATATGGATTTCAAGAAAAAAACGGAGGCAGCCACCGATAGCGATGACTGTCTCCAGATGATTTAGTAACATTACATTATATACTATCAGGAATACCCCTAATCATGCACAGAACTTTGCATGCAGACTCAGTATATACTTCAACGAAACTGAATGTTTGTTTCCTGATTACTATTTGAAGTACTCATTACAATAATCCTTAAATGTCATATTTCTAACATTAGGATCGATTAATGACTCAATTTCATACTGTAACCGAAGTGACATATATTTCTTTGCTCTTAAATCACCGCCAAGGTATTTTGCAAGTTCATTATATGTATTTTCATCGTTCCATTCAGCAAGAGTATACTCGTAAATACTCTTTTTATAGCTTTCAATCTCAGCAAATAACTGTTCATAAGTATCATAATAACCAATTTCCTTCTCAAGCAAAGCAGCTACAACTTTTCCAAGTTCCGAAATTATATCCGAGTAACTGCTACCCAGAATATCTACAAATCCAACTATATTTGCTGTCTTGTCAAGCCAATTATCAATAGAAGCTATATCTCTGTCAGTAGCCAACTGCCTCAGGGCATCAATATACTCATAAAGAGCTATAACTTTTTCAAATTTGCCAACAGACTCCGCTATATTGCCGATTTTATAGTTAAGCTTCTTTTCACCTAACTTATCCAGAGCAATAATTATTTCATTGCCATTTATAGCCATATCTTTAAGCGTATTCAAACCTGCCATCGTATACCCTGCAAAAGGATTCGCATAATCATAGCTCAATTGCTTTGCCTTGATATAATCTAGTCCAGCAATCATATAGTAATTCTTTATGGCGTCCTCATATGTATATATCGGATTACTCTTACTGATAATCTGATAATACTTATAAGGGTCTATCGTTTCACAATAATCACATTTCTTATCAAGACATTTTGCAATAACTGTATAATTCTTTCCCTTTACAAATTCATAGTCATGATTATGCTCCCATTGGGCATAAAGAACTACTTCATTGTTATCTGAAGTGAATGAATCAAACATATGCTTATCATCATAAGAAATGCCTGATCCATCAGGTTTTGTATTCCAATTAACAAATGTATACTCAGGTCTGGTGAATCTATTAGCATAAAGCGTCAGTTTAGCCCCATACGAAACATTATGATAATTCATATAACCCTGTGCATCTGTTGCATTTTTATCATATGATACTTTTATGTTCCGTTTTCTGTATACTGCGTATAATGTATGATCTTCTGCTGTGGACACCGTAGAGTATTCGTATACCGGATTATAACCGACTTTTGTCTTTGACCATATGATTTCATAACCTTCACGGTCTGATTTGGGCAGGCTTCCATATGCGTCCCTATAAGTCACTATTTTGCTTTCCTTATTAGGATTTCCGTCATTATAATCAAAATAAACAGTATACTGTTTAGGTTTCCATTGTGCAAATAACCGGCATACATTTATATACTCGACACTCCAGTCAATCATCGGAACTGCCGTGTACTTAACATTAGTAATCGGCATAACATATTTTTCCATATACTGATATTCCCAACCCGTCAAATCATATCCTACTCTTGTGACTTCAGGGACTCTGCTCCAGAAATCATTTGAATTACCAAAATCATAGGCAAACGTAAAAATTTCAGACATTCCATTATGTTTTCCATTATTTGTTATTAGTTGAATCGACGTGGCTCCAGAAACCCATTCAGCATGAAGAGTAAGAGTATCCTGATCCGGTACTATTGTTGCCATTTCAACCTTAACATGATCTTCTGTATACCATCCGTCAAATCCTTTTTCAGAATCATGCTTAAGATAATTTGTTCCTCCAAAATAACCGAATGGTTCTCCACATTTGTAAGTATAATTCCAAGTACGTCCATTATCTTCAACAAATGTTACCTTACATCTTTTTGTTGCAGCAAACACATCATTTTTCTCGGTAAATCCAATAAACAGAATCGTAAGAAACACCATCGCTACTGCAAAAGAAATTCTTTTTTTCATTTCACCCTCCAAATAATAAATTGTTTTTTAACCATTACTACTTAATCTGTAAACCCTAAATGGAAATTGTCACCATCAAAACTTTTCCTCCTTTCCAGAAAGAATGTTTCCTAAAACTTTCCGCCATTAGACTAAATGATACAATATCCTAATTTAAATATATATGTCTGTTTATACGAATTACATACTTCCATACCGTGTCCAAATGCAAAATATACTGTATTTTTAAACACAAACATAAGGGACGCCACAGGAAATATCTACAATATGTTCAACAAACCGTTCTCAGAAAACAGCTTGTCAAGGTTTCCTTATACAAATTCACCCATCACATTGAGTTCAGAACGCATCATGCGGTTAAGTTTGTCCGCAAAGTTTTCACCCTCTTCCTGCTTGTAATGGATTCCGATAAGGTAAGTCATATTGCCGATTTTATGAGAAAAGCGGGGTCCGTTATCAGACTCCGCTTCTTCGGTAGCAACGATATTCTGTTCTTCATCGTTCATCTTTCTTCGCTCCTTTCCCTTTCTTTTCTGTCGAAGTGTTCCAAAGCCTTTGTGATTGTGGCAGCATCGATTTCTCCAAGATACTGGGAAAGCTTCTCCATATTCCAAAAAGTGTCATTATAAGGTGCAAGTCCGCATCCAACATCAATGCTCGGAATAAATAAATAAGGCTCTCAAACCGGTAAGATCAGTTTGAAGGCCTTATTAAACTTATTTTTCTTTAATTCATTTCATTTTTACAACAGTTCCCTGCAAATAACCGAAGCAATATTGCTCCCTGACCGTGAATCACTGGGGGTTTTGACCAGAGTGACCTGATACCGGTTATCATCATTATAATAATCATACGCTAATCAGCATCTACCCATAAATGATACTTACCACAATGTAAACATTTAAAGAGGTATCCTGCCATACTACCCTTCGCAGTTAAATGCTCTCTTACATCGGTATATTGATTTAAGGCTTCATATTCATTGAATACCTCATCTGCAATACCCATTTCCTCAAGTTCTTTTGTTCCAACATCTCCAATATAGGCACAATAATCATCACAACATACCAACCAGTATTCACCCTGCCAACTACAGTACCCTGGCGTTCTCTTAAATAATTCATCCCTTTTTTTCTTATCTGAAACCCTCATGGCACCTTGAACAAAAGTTCCATTAAACCTTTCAGCAGCTGAACCATCTGCTACACAATCAAGGCAGATACAATCTATATCCTCCATGCAGTACATTGTATTAATATACCGTTCCACCTTTTTTTTACAGCATTGACATATTCCGTCACCATATATTACATAATCACTATCATATAAATTGGGATGATACTTAAATTGTGGAAATTTTTTCATCTTGTCACCTCGTATACCAACAATAAAACAAATGAAGCATTTTTCATGTTGCAAACATCTTGGCGATAGCTTCCCATATAGCCTCTCGTTCAGCATTCCAATTGTTTCCTGCTCCGTGAACTGCAGTCTCAATTCCCTTATCATGCCAAATCAAATCATTTCCTCCCTGCATATGTTCAGCTTTTGTTAATATTGCCAGGGTTGAGTCTGCCTGTTGTCCAACATGATGTAATTCATAAGATAGCCCGGTAGAAGGATCAACTGCTGCTTTCCCTTGCTGCATTCTCTGAAGATTTGTCAGCCCGTTCGAATCTACATAATCAAGGTCTATATTCCTTATAAGCATGGCTCTGCCATCTACCATCTTATTTACCAGACCAGCATCTTTACAAATATTATATTGCTCCATAGATGAGAATTCCTTTATTACATCAAGAGGATACCCGCTTTCTTTCTGTATAGCCGCTGCCTCATTCATTGTCAGGCCTTTTACAGTAGCCCCTTTAAGTGCTATCGCTTCACTTGCACCGCCTGAAACAGCCCCCGTTATAGCTCCCCACTTAAAGCCTTCACTTCCGGCAAGTGCGCCTGCCTTCAGAGCCTCATCAACATCACCCGTTTCTATACCTTTTGCAACACCAGCTGCCACACCACTCCATACCCCTGAGGATACAGCCATGGCTGTAGCTGTTTTAGCTGATGCCGCAAATATCAGGCTTGCTGCAGGAGCCCCCGCACCTGCTGTAGCAACAGAAATTACAACACATACTAAAATAACACCCGTTCCAATGGCAACATTTTTTATTACCTGATCGAACGTATCGTCATAATTCTCAAAAGGAACAGCTATGGTTGAACCGTCTTCATCAAGTGTAAAAATATATCTCTCGCCCTGAAACTGTTCCTCAAGTTCAGCCAGCGTATATCCAAAGAAAACATTAGACTGTGAATTATATGTCAGTTCATCAACATATTCCTTCGATATGTAAACTGCTTCAACATTCTGAACAAAATATTCATCACTATTTATCTGATTAACTATTTCCGAATACAGATTATCCTCAACATATCTTAACAGCCTTTCGTCATCAAGACCATCAAATGACAATGTTTCCACATATTCTTCACTTGTCATTGTAACAAACTCGATATCTGCTTTATCACCTGTGTTTTCGACATCTATACTATCATCATCTGTCTGCTCAGCATCGCTATCATCATTTGAAGACTGACTGAGTTCCTGCTCCGCAGAATATAATGCATCATCACCCTGATTGTTTTTTTCAGGTTCCGCAGTTGGTTGTTCTTCCTCCTGTTGCATAACCTCACTTGTAACGGTTGCTCCCTCATCTCTTGTGTCATTTTCTTTTACCGGTTCTGATGCACATCCTGTCAACACAAGTGACATTGCAAGAAATAGTGCTATTATTTTTTTTATCACTTTTTTTCTCCTCCTTCAGCTTCACCTTCATTGTCATGACAATCCGCTTCTGCTTTCTTTGAATCCATGGGATTTGCATTTCCAGCATTCACAATGGCATCAACATCTTCTTTAGTTGCCACGATAGATACCGTACCGTCACCCTTGTTTTTTGATTTCTGGATGAACCTGTATCCAAATACTCCTGCCCCTGCAAGCACTACCCCAATCAGCACAAATATCCAGGCCGAAGAACCTGTTTCCTCGTTTTCACTCTTTTCTTCAGATTTCTTGTTATCGTTATTGTTATTTTTATCTGGTTCCTGCACTGTTTTATCTGCATCAGAAGACGTAACATCCTTATCAGTCTCCTGTTTTTTTTCATCAGAGGTTGTTTTTTCTGAAACAGCATCATTTTTTGAACTGCCAGTCAATGTCGGTTCAGCATCAGATTCTATCGCTTTTTCCGGTTCTGTTGTCGGTTCCGGTGTCGCTGTCAGTTCCGGTGTCGCTGTCGACTCCAGTGTAGGTGTTGCTGTCGGCTCCGGAAGCAGCAGTGTACCATCATCTGCAATTTCTTCACCAGTTGCAAGCCTCTGGTTTATCTCGTCAACCGTCAGCTTATTCTTCGCCAATGCAAGATAGACAGGTGATTCTCCTACATATATTGTTTTGGTAACACTCTCCGATGTATACAGATTGTTGACTGTAAATGTATACATACCTTCATCCAGATATGAATCCTCATCCTTGGCAGGTCTGTTAAAGCGTACATCCTCCACATAAGTGTTCCCGCTCTTCTTGATTACACTGCGCTTTACGTCAATCGTCAGATACCTTGATTTGGCCATATCAAGCTTAAACCCATTTGACGTGATTGACTGGTCATTGAGTTCGGCACCTGAAACAGTATCAAACGGAAATACCATACAGTTTCCATTTCTGATTGAAAATTTAAAAGAAATCTTATAATTCGGATAAGAATTGATTGTCCCACGCGCATCCTTTATTTCATAATCCAAGGATACTTCATAGTCGCCTTCCTCAAACAATTCAACCTTGGTGTAAGCACCTGTTCTTGTGTTGGCTGCAAGATAATCAGTGTAAATAATCGGATCTGTCTTTTTCCCTTCATGGTCAGTAAAACGTATAATTAGTGTGCCATGTTTAAAATAAGTCTCAGGCACTTCGAAATACTGATCATATCCACGGTCATCTTCAGCAATTGAAAGCTTCTCATTTCCATTCAGCTTTTCTATATCCTGCTGAAGGATAAACCATAATGTGACACGGTCTCCAAGATTCTTCAAAAATACAGGATTGCCATCGCTGTTGCTGACTTCCCTTGAATAACCGTTTACAACAAACGTACCAAGATTCCATCCATAGTGGGCATCATCCTTGTCGATAACTTCATTGCCAGAAAAGCCATTATCCTTCCCTGTATTTATTTTCTCTCCAAGTTCCTTACGCGGGACGTCGTTAGGAGTAGTTGAACTGTCTTTTTCTTTCTTATTGACTGCATAAAACCGATATACATCAGCGCATCTCCGATATTCATAATTGTCAAATGACACGAACAAGATATCGGTCGAATCAACCTTCCGTCGCTGTTCATAAACCAAGATGATGCGGTAATAACATCCGTTTATCAGCTGAATGTCTTTTGTTGTTGCAAAATTTGAACCAACTGACGACGGATTTGTCAGGACATCAGTAAATTCATTGTCAGTAACCCACTTTTTGCCGTCTAATGATGTCTGTACAATCATTGTCCCCAGATTGATATCTTCTTTTAATTCAAAGCCATCAATCTCATCGTCACCGTCTTTATAAACATTCCATTCGGTCTCGTCCAAATTCAGCTTGTTTGTATTGAATGAATAACTCATTTTAATATTTCCGTTCTTGACATCATACGCAGGAAAACCATCTACAGAAGACATTTCCGTCATATCACCGGAAATAATGAATGATCCGAATCCTTTATTTGAGGTTGATCCTATCGGAGTCGCCTCAGATATCGGATAGTCCTCATTCTCTGTAAACTCGTACGTCGAGCCTGATAGATCAACAAAATTCTCAGCCGCATTTGAATCCAAAGTCCCCAACCCACAGAACCATATCACCATTAAAACAGTTCCGATCATCCCAAGTGTTACTTTCTTCCTCATAGGTAAAACCCCCTTTTATTATTTCTGTATAACTCTTAACAAGCTTTTATTTAAACAGATAACCCATATGTTACCCGATTCATAAATTTAATCCCGCTCCCCCGGTCTTATGACCTGATATCCATAAGACTCCAGCAATGCAATCACTTCATCCGTTATATTTACATCAATTGCTTTTTCAGCAACATCAGGACCCTTTATTATATGGTGCAGGTCGTTCACCGACGTCCCCAACACCTCTGCCAGCCTGTACAGATTGTCCCTGTCCGGGATTCCTCCGTCCGTTTCCCACTTGGCTATCGCCGACTTTGATACATGTATTCTATCAGCAAGCTGCTCCTGCGTTAAAAGCAGTGTTTTTCGACGTTTTACGATAAATTGTCCTAAGCTCATAAGTGCCCCCAGTATATATTGCTTCTTTAATTCTATTTACCAATGGGTTGCATTTCAAATCACTTTTTGATTACGTAGCGTAAACATCTCTGTGATATATGAGTTGATTTTATCATGGTATCAAATTTGTATCCCCACTGAAACGGTGGGAGTTTAATTTTTCTTCGGCTTCTCCTCATTTATTTCATCTACCGAAAGCCTCTTGAAACCGCTGTTCTCCAGCATTTCATCGATTTCGGCAAGATCATATTTTCTGTTGTGGATTGCTACTATCAGGCAGGAATCACGCGGCACGCGGGAATAAAGCTCAGTCATGCCATAAAGCTTCAATGCACGGTTCGTTTCCTCCAGTGTGAAATGTCCTGCCACACACAGCCTGATTATCACATCGCGGTTCTTTGTATGCCGCTCCATGGTGAGGATTTTTCCTCCCCATGACTCCGTCACACCTGCAAAGGAATAGACATCCTTCAGCAGGATACGCTTTGATTCAATCGTATCCTTCATGTAATAATAGAAAGCCTTTCCTTCCGCCATAGAAGAACTGTTTTCACGGTAATAATCCTCCAGGTGTTCAGGTTTGGTATTTTCCAAAATTTTATCAAGTTCTGTCGTCTGTTTTTCAAGCATAGCCGTTCCTATCCTTTTCTTTTCAATGAATAATCTTATATAACAGGGCTCAAATTCCTGATAAAGCAGACTACTCCACACTGCATTTATTATGATTCTATCCTTCGGTAAACTGTCTGTCCAGTTATATCATCATTTTTCCCACATTTGTGCAGGTCGCTCGATAAAATATGGCATCCTACCAAATGATTTATTTCATGCAACTTTCCAGCACCTCGATCAGCTCCCCTGCAGAATATCTGTCCGCAGGTTCCCAGGAGATGCACTTCTCTATGATCCTCCCGATTTCTCCCTCAGCCTTCTCTTCCTTCGGAAGCTTCCCCGTTATCATCATGTTCAGAAGGATACCGACCGCATACATGTCAGATTTTGCGGATGAGGCTGAACTTCCATAACCTGACTGTTCTGGAGCTGCATAATACAGTGTGCCGAGGAGCCTGGTATCCTCCACCTCATCAGGCCGGTACCATTTTGCAACGTTAATATCTATCAGCCACACCTCACCATTATCATCTATGATGATATTTGATGGCTTGATGTCCCTGTGGACGATCGGCTTTTCCGATGAATGCAGCACCTCAAGAATCCTGCAGAGCTGCACTGCAATATCTGCAGCATGTGACACATCAACCGTCCCTTCACTTATGATATCAGCCAGTGTTTTCCCTTCGATATATTCCTCGATTATCACTAGGCTGTTTATTCCCTCATAAAGCCCATACAGACGGGGCATATGGTGGACCGGGTTCTCCATCAGATATCTGTAAACACTGATATCATATGTTTTCAGGACCTTCTTCACACACAGAATGCCTGAATCGGGATCCCTTACCAGACTGATATCCTCCCTGCCGTTAATGCTGCGCACCTCACGGTAATCCATAATCTT
>JAZQNG010000048.1:0-20897 GCA_045627205.1 Lachnospiraceae bacterium | reverse complement strand
GGGCGGACTTGCTGCTTTTACCTCTGCCATTGGCAGTAAAGAGATGATCATAACTGCCACCAAAAGTAATGATAATAGTCTCTTTTTCATGTTCTTAAACTCCTCTCTGAAATAGATTTGTTCGCATAAAAAAATACAGTATTTACAGACACCTTAACCGGTGTCCGCAAATACTGTAGTTTCATGTTCCTTTATATAATTGTATAGAAATAGTATCGAAAAAAGACGATGACAGACTACACCTTTGCTTGCTTGCTTAAAGCGTACCGTTTCTGTCATAACCGTATCAACCCCTTTCTTCGATGTATTTTTCATAGATTTTCTATCATATTTCCAATTTTGTGTCAACCCTTTTGTCATGAAAGTTTCTGTCAAGTAAACGTTGGCACTCCCCCGGCTGCCGCCGGCACTGCCGTGCCGTCGGGGGGATTATCATGCACTAACCCTTCAGTTTTTCACATTAAACCGATCGTCTGTATTCGACCTCTCCATATACTGTCTTTATCGATGTCTTTCTATATCCTTTATGGCGGTAAGCCGCTCTGTCTCGTGTTCCCATGAGATATCTGTCATACCCCTCAAGGAACTCACGGGTCATCTTTTGTCCGGTTTCGCAGATTTTTTTAAAAAAATATACCTCTACATCCTTGAAAGTTAAGCCATCTTCGTTTATCATAGTATCCATCGTACAGTATCCTTCACTGTTTTTTCTTGTCAATTAAATAATAAAGGTTATCTGTATGATTTGAAAGAGGCTACGGACTCTTTTTAATTATGCCAACTATAATTTTACTCTAAAGTGTGAAAAAATCATATACGCTAATGCAACAAAATAACAGCCGTATCATATTTAATACATGATACGGCTGTTCTACATACGGTGTACTGCACCGGATATCCGTTTTATACAGCCTGTACTAATAATATATATTTTTATCAGTACTGATTATTTGAATAAAAGATATATATTGGCATTTTCATGACGGAAGGTCTTATACTTTGTTGAGGAAGTACTCTTAGCCTTTGCCCATGCATTAAGAAGATCTAATACATTGGTATATTTCTTGCCATTAAAGGTAATAGCCTTCTTAAGCTTTAATGAAGCATTAAAGCTTGTGCTGTTCTTTCCGTAAGCCTTATAATGTGCATTGACTGTCTCACTCTTATAGAAATAGTTGTTTGCAACCGATCCCTTATATTTAGTATGACCTAAAATTGCACCTGAGCTACCCTCGGGGCTTGTAATATTGGCTGCATTAACGCAGTTCTTAATGTTACCCTCTGTAGAAGCATTTCCTACAATACCACCAATATAACCTCTACCACCTGAAACAGCACCGACATTTGCACAGTTGTACACGCTGCCGTCCTCAAGTATAGAACCGACAATTCCGCCAAGTGCATAATCAGTAACAGTGAGCTTTCCTAAATTCATGCAGTTGTAAATCTTACCATCGGTAATACGACCTGCAATACCACCGCAATGTCCTGTTGCGCTTACTCTTGCTTCATTGATACAGTTTACAATTTTTGATTTCTCAGCAAGTCCAACAACACCACCTACAAACTCATCACCGGAAACAGTACCGGTAACGGTAAGGTTTTTAATTGTTGCACCATAGGTATAACGGAATGCACCAACTTCATCTGCATTTCCTGTAATATCTACTTCAATTGAATGGCCGTTTCCATCAAAAACACCTGTGAAAATATAAACAGGACTAAATTTCTGACCGGGTTCAAGCACAAGGTCATTCATAAGCTTATAGGATCCGTCACGGTCTTCGTCAATTTTTTCAAAATCCTCATACGTCTTGATTTTGATAACCTTCTTCTTGCTTGCAGCCTCAACACTTTCAACAGAAAGAGGAAGCAATGTAATTGCAAGTACAAATACCAGTGCAAGCGCCAACAACTTCTTTACATTTTTCTTCATTATTAATCCTCCATTCCTTCTTATACATGATATACACGCAATTGAGAAGTTACAAAATATACGAACAGTATAATAGCAGATAGTATATTAAATATCAATAGATTTTAATAGCAAATTAGCCATCGAATAAACCTCAAAAAAGGAGAAATAAATCAATCTGTGAATACCATATCCCTTATAGCAGGATGGATCACACCATAGGCAGGACCAAAGCCGCGTACATGCATTGTAAATACAACGCACATTTCTTTTTCCGGGCTCATTATCATACAGCTTCCCGCAGCTCCATCCCAGCCAAACAGCCCTGCAGGAGCAGGTGAACCTATACGTGCGGGATCAGTCAGAACCTGCATACCGCAGCCATAGCCGTAGCCTGCACGCCCCATGTTCTCCTCAATATCCTTTTGTGAAGCTTCACCCAGCAGATTGGTCCTTATGATGTCTATTGTCTCCTGTTTAAGAATTACTGCACCATCCCTTCCAATTCCGCCATTTGAAAGGGCATCACCCAGAAGTGCATAATCCTCTGTACTGCTTATAAGTCCTGCTCCTCCGCTCTCATAGCAGTCTGAAAGCTGATAACAGCAGGAAAGCTCCATCGGTTTGATTTTATTTTCAGACTCATCATAGATATACTGTACAGCCAGCCTCTCATCCGTATTCATGGGGGAAGCAAAAAAAGTATTTTTCATACCAAGCGGTTCCCAGATGTTTTTTCTCAGATATTCGCCAAAGCTGAGTCCTGAAACCACCTCGACAACTGCTGCAGCAACATCATGGCTCAGACTGTATTGGAAATGAGTTCCGGGATTAAAGCTTAAGGGAGTCTCGACAAAAGCGTCTACAAGCTCACGTGTTGTTGCCTTCATACCCTTTTCCCTAAGCACACGCTTTATACCTTCTCTTTCAAGATTGTAGTCAAGTCCGGACTGCATCGAAACAAGATGCTTAAGCTTCATCGGAACAGAAGCCGGAAAAGCCTTAGTCCCATCCTCCGTCCTGTTCTCAACCATGATATTTTTATAAGCAGGAAGATATTCTGCAACTTCATCCTCAAGTGAGAGCCTACCCTGCTCTACAAGCTGCATTATAGCAACCATAGTCTGAATTTTAGTCATTGAAAATACAAGATAAAGAGTATCTGTACTGACAGACTTTTTACCTTCAAAATCAACATGGCCGTTCATATGCCGGTAAATCATCCTATGTTTTTTATAAACGACGCAATCAACAGAAGGAACGCCCATTCCTTCAAGAGAATCAAGATATTCGGTAAATTTATTATAATCCATTTTTTTTAATGTCGCATATAATAACTGCGGCTTTATCCTCCTTGCAATATATTTATGTACATAAAGAACTTATACACCGTCAATTGTTTCAATAACATATGCAACATCACGCACATGGCTGAATTCCCCGGCCTTCGGATAATATAGGTAAAGCATGCATACAATACCGTCGTTCCCATCCGGTACGAAAAGGAATTCCAAACGGTAGTTCTTGCCGTCTGCAGCATGATAATTTGTCACAAAATAATCATATGACCTATCAGCAAAGGACTTAAAGTCATCAGCATCAGCATCAAACCCATTGTAGATATTTTTGATTATAAGATTTTCTATATCATGCCTGTCTCCGGTCGTGGGAGCCGTAGGCGGAGTATCAAGATAAAAATCATAATCAAAATAAAAAGCATAAAATATCTCAGGAAAATTTACATTCTGAGGATATAAAGCATTAAGTGAAAACTGATATCCGTTAACATTATTATTAAGCAGCCTTGAAACTACATTTTCATCCGTCCATTCCTTCGGAACGGCAAATTTAATATGCCCGTCACTGCAGAGACCGTCCATAACAGTCGTAGCCATACTGCCCGTACCATAGTAGACATATTCACCTGTTGCAACAGTATCAGTTATATTAATGTCAATATAGTCAGCTTCAATTTCATAAGAATCGTTATTCCAGCCCTTGACATTTAACTGTCCGTATACGGTCACAATATCACCGTCTTTTATACCTCCGACCTTTGTATAAAGATTTTTGTCAGATGTATCAATTACAGCCTTTAATCCATATTCGTATATGGTAACCTCCTTGCGGTTTCCTGAAACAGAACCGGCAGAAGCCGTACCTGATACAACAACACATCTGTCATCAAAGGCCTCCTTAAAACCATCAGTACTTATACTCTGACGGCGGTTCAGATCCTCAATCGAGCACTTTAAATATGACCTTTCACTCTGCATAAAGGTTTTCAGCTCAGCAGTCCAGTCAACCGCATATACCGTAACCCCAAACCCGAGAACAAGAAGCAGGGCGAAGGTAATCAGAAATTTCTTTTTCATAGTATGCACCTTCCTCCCCTGACTATTCAGTCTTTATGCCGTTTTCATCGGTTATTTCAAAATCACAGTCAAGCTCACGGCAGATATTTATCACGGAAATAAAAGCATTCTTTTCAGCAAAATCATCAACAATAATTATTTTTTTGCCATTATCTAATTCTGCTGAAATCAAATCGCATATTTTATCGGTATCTGTACTGCTAAATCTTTTATCTCCGATTATCACGATATCATCTGAATTAAACTCGTCACTTCCGACAAAAACCTCAACTATGTTTTTGGGAGCCTCGGTCGGCACGGGTGTAGGAACAGGTGTCAGCTCCGGTGTAGGCGTGGGCTGTTCCTTTTCCTGAAGCAGATTATACGCTGTTTCGGCATTTCCTATCGCCCCATCGGTAGAAGCCTCAAGGTCTATAAAGGGCAGATCCGCATTAATCAGTTGAGGAATCCGCTGCCAAAAACCATATCCCGTCAGGCACAGCATAGCGATGCACAGAACAAGAATAATAATTTTCTTATTTTTGTTGTTCAAGCCATTTTTCATTTTGTTCTTCCTTTTTAACGCCCTTTTCCTCACAGAGCTCAATTATACTGCGATAAAGGGATGAAACCGCATAATCGTCAACGATTGTCAGCAGTGTACCGTTTTCAACACGTTCATCGATATAATCACTGAGGGAATTCAGATCAGCAATTAAATTGTTGATAATAATATCCTTCCCACGTATTATGATACAGTCTTCAAGCAGCGGATTTTCCTGTTCGTTCTGACTTGTTTCCGTTCTGTTATGCTCATTTTCACCTGTCTGTCCGCCACCCGGAAGATCGTTTACCAGATAAACGATAAGCCAGATCATGACACCGATTATCACAAGCATTAATACAATCAGGATACTTCTGGGCATTCTGTGCACAAAACGCTTAAAGGTGGGCATTAATGCACTCACAGTACCGATCAGAAGAAGCAGAAGCACCGCAAGAATAATAATAACAGTTGTTCTATCCATTTACTGACCGTTATCCCCCTTCAAATACATACCGGAATAATTGTATTTATCCAGCAGCTCCTCAAACAACCTGTTAATTGCAACATCATCCCTGTAAAGGACACGCTCCTGATTGATGGCCTTACGAGAAAGAATAATATGCTTATCCGAATTCACATCGTTTTTAATTATCTCATCAAGGTAGGAGCGGCACTCCGCCCATTTTTCATCACTGTTGCTGGGATTCAGCTCAAAGGTTTTTGCCTCCTCCATATTAACCTTGATATAAATTGTTCTGTATTTTCTCTTTTCAGGATTATTATATGTTGCATAAACTGTTATAACGTCAACATATTCGCCTAAATGATCATAGGTATCCTTCTGGTCATTTATTGTAGCCTTTTCTGCTATTGCCTGATTAACCTCGGTTTCCATTTCCGTAATTGTGGCTTTGGAATCCGAGAGTTGCTGTTCAACCTGCTCCTGATAGGTATCCTGATAGGTCAGGACTATAATCAGGAAAATAAAAATTACATCAAGAAGTGGCGTCAGGTCGATCAGAAACTGACCTAAAGACTTCGTTTTTTTCTTAGCACTCATTAATTAATCTCCCAATCATCAATTAAAGAACATTAATTTATTTTGTTTCCTGATCCTTTTTATCGCGAACCATATGATAGTTCTGCTCGAAATTTTCAAAATAGTTATCCATTTTATTAATAGAATTACTGATAAAAAGCGCATCAACAAGCTTAAGTGATATAGCTGCAACAAGTCCCCAGAAGGTTGTCCACATAGAGGTACCGAGGGCCTCCCTCATCTGCTCGATACCGCTTGTATTCATCTGAAGAATAAGTCCTGCAACAGTACCGAGAATACCAAGCAGCGGGAAAATGGGAATAAACTGTGCTACAACCTGGTATTTAACACAGATTCCGTCAAATACTTCTTTTTCATCAAGGGTTTCCTCCCAGGTTATTGCATCAGGCGTTCTAACAATACCACCCTGCGTATATTCCGTCGAGCGACCCTTCTTATGCTTTTCATCACGTTTTTTTACAATTTTATCAAGGCTGCTTTTTACCCAGATAAATCCACCTGCGGTAATTACAGCAAGTGTTATAATGATAACATTAATAAGAGTACCTAAAGATTCCATTTATACAATCCCACCTTTCAAAAGTATTAATTTATTATTCATCAGGCCTGTTAATCCCGTAATTATCCCTTATGGGAGCTACAAGTATTTTACCGGTCCCCCTGTAAACATTCACAAAGCCCTCTCCTGCCGCAACTGAACCAAGAATGGTTTTGGTAGTTCTTTCAACTGTAAAATCAAGTGATGAGGACCATATCATGGCCATATCCCCATCAAATTTAACAACATCATCCTCAAGTTCAATCAGAATCAGCTCCTCTTCAGGAACGGGAGACTCAAGAGCGGCAATACCGTTTCCGGAAAGACGCACATTGTAAATTCCCTCATTTCCGAGAATAAGCGAGGATGCATTCTTTCTTGTCTGTATTTCCAGTGAGATCGTGTCCTCACAGGCCAAAAACATACCATCCTCGATTACTGCATCATCGCCCCAAAGGTCAAGATCGAGCAGAAGAATATGCATAAACGTAGGCTCAAGAGCCAGCGTACCGTCTCCGATATAATAAGGCTTTACGGCCGATTCACCTGTAACGGTTCCCCGAACAAGCTTTTTAAACAGATCTCCGACACCCTTAAGATCGGTAGATGCCTCCAGGTCCCCAAGCATCATCTGCATTTCGCCGGCCTGGATATAAACACCCTTTTCCATTGTCAATTCAGCAATAAGCTGTCGTTTCCGGACATTCATCTGATAAGCAAAAAATGCCGTTTCCGCCCTATCCGGTGAAATAGACCTGTCACGCTGATATTCAAGCACGGTAAAAACACCCTTTTGCTCACGTATTTTTTTTGAATCCGTCCGGTTGAAAATATTTGTTTTAATCATCCGATTTCTCCAAAAAACATTGACTTCCGAATAGAATAAACCTACCTACACTAAACATTAAAATTTTTTATAATTATACTATAAAATGTCTTTTTTTTCAATCATTTGTATTATTTACAACCACCTGATTATTCCTCACATGACGAATAATACATAATAAATAACCTTCCGGACTTCATTCACAACTTCTGTCCTTTTTTTTACCGGAATCAGGTGATGCAATACAATAAATCAGACCGCATATCGGAGTAAGAATATTATTCAATCCGTAAATAAAAGGAAAAATACTGACTGTTGCCATAAAATCCCCCGGAAGAAGTCCGAAGGCATTATTATTTGGAGCATCAGGGTAAATTTCCATGGAAAGCATATAAAGAACAAACAGAATAATATTAATGATAAGGAAGCTGCCGGATAATCCCTTCAGGCAGTTCCTTCTTGTTCCACCGTCAGGATTAAGTTCTGCAAAAACAAAACGATATAAAACAAACATGATAAATGCCGTAAAATAGTTCATCCACAGCATAATATTAAAGAACAGGGCACCGTGACTCCAGTCAAGAACCGAAAGACCATAATAGCAGGCAGCAAATCCGGCGCTTGCGACAATAAAAGAAAGAATCCCAAGGAATTTAGCAGCTCCGCGGATAAATAAACAATGTCTTTGAACCGTAAAAGGTATATTCGAACCATTCTTCTTTAATTTTCCCGAATACT
This sequence comes from Lachnospiraceae bacterium, assembly GCA_045627205.1. GTDB lineage: Bacteria > Bacillota > Clostridia > Lachnospirales > Lachnospiraceae > RUG11977. The sequence continues at coordinate 12,919 of JAZQNG010000048.1, read as the reverse complement.
TCACGGAAAATACGGCAAAAACGACAAAAACAACAGCCGGAAGAACAGTATCCAGTGGAAACATAAGCGTCGGAAAGCCCTCCACGATACTGTAATAGTTTCCGCTTATCAGTCCTGCGAAAACAAGAACAATTATGATTATTCCAAAGCTTCCGGAAAACAATCCCATTTTAAACCAGTTTCCAGCCCTTGCCTTAATATCTCCTGCAATAAAAGCATTATGCAGAAAAATACTGAAATGCATAAATGAAAGCATAACAAGTGTGAGCGGAAGCATCCTGATAAGCTCATACAGTGCATAGCCTGTATCACGACTTGCAATCGCACCTATCATATGGCTCAGTTCATAAACAAATTCCCATAAAAGAATGGATCCGGGAACAAAAAACACAACCGAAAGAACGGTATATAAGCGTTTTTCTTTTTTGCCCTCAGCATTCAGAAGGCCTGATATTCTATTTGCTTTATCAAACAACTGCATCAGTATTCCTCCCAAATTTCATTTAATACGCCGTCATTACCATCAAGATACAGATGGAACAGGTCAAAATCACCCGATGTACCGTTAAGTCTTACAACAGAAGCCCCTGAAAGATCAAATTCCCGGTCAACCTCATCATTTACAAGCTTATCAGCCTCTGCGTTTTCCTCTGTCACCCTGATACTATAGAGCTCCTTATCAGTCTTTACGCCAAAGCCATAGGTGATTCCCTGAGGATTTGTAAAGGTCCAGTCATTCGAATGGTCATGTCCGACAAATACACCCTTTACATTATTTTCCACAAACACGTTATTCAGAGAAACTGCATAGGGTGAATTACTTATACCCTCCATTTTATAAAAACGCTGCTTATAGCCCTCTTCTCCTGCCCTACAGGCCTCGTAGCCCTCAACAAACTCCTTTTGCGGCACATGATAATAGCACAGCACAGGAACATCTTCACCTGCACGCTCATGCATGAATTCAAACCATTCAACCTGATCCTCACGGATATAGTCATATTCCAGACCGATGGTCAGAGCATCCTCACGATAGCTTGCACCCGAATCAATATTGAATAACTGCCATACAGTTTTACCGTCCTCCTGAAGATTTATCACATAATTGCTGCGCTCATGGAGATCATCATTATCAACCTCGGTATACAGGCTGAAGGGGGCCTCAATAAATCTGTTACTGAGCCAGTTCGGATTAAATTTATTCTGACGGTCATGGTTTCCCCATGTAATGGCGTACGGAATACCTATTTCCTCCATCATATCAATAAACATATCAACAGCCCTTGAATCGGTAACGCAAAAAATATCTCCTGTTATCTCTATCAGGTCAACATTCCCGAATTTCTGCTTTATTGCATCAACAGTCCGTTTAATATATGCTATACTTCCGATTTCATCATTACCGACAACAGTAGCCGAATTCCAGTGAATATCCGTCAGCTGGGCGATAACAAATCCATCATGATACTCCATGGATTTTTCATAAAGCTCCGGCACCTCACGGAATTTAACAGGTTCATCTGTACTGCATCCGCCAACAGCTGCAGCACAAAATACAAGCAGAATTAATAAAGCTATTTTCCGAAACAGTTTACTATTCACGTTTGACCTCCATGCCAAAGACTACAATCAGATAAAAATGAAATAACAGGCAACACATGCAGCCGCACCGAATATCTTTAATAAAGCAATGGTCAGTCCCTTCATTTTTTTAATCGAAAGACCAAGAATCGAAACAACCTGCATTACAAAAAATGCAAAACAGGCAAAAAAGAAAATTTCAGGATTCCTGTCAACATCGCGTGCCATCATATTTGTAAACATAAACAGACCGCTCAAAAAAAGAAGAATTGTATCAACTATTAATGAAGTAATCAGATAAGCCTTTCTCATACCATTATCCTCCGGATATATTTTTAAAAATCATATCCCGTGCATTTTATGCCGGGATTATTCTATACACAACAATTATCATCATAATTACTTTATTTGTCAAACTGAATATAAAAAGGCGCGTGAAAAATCTTCCACGCGCCATAATGCACTTTTATATCAATTTATCAGTTTTTCTCAAGTGCAAGAGTTCTTGTAGTAAGATCACAAACCTCTGCAGGTCCGTAGTACTGAATAGCACCGGGATATGTAAAACAGGTCTCAAATGCCCACTTTTCCCTGTTTGCCTCAAAGTACTTGAAGGGCTTTCCATCAAGCTCTACAAGAGCCTTCCTGATAACGGGCTTATCCTTACCGTTACGTCTTTCCATGTTCATCATCTTGGTGATGGGCATACCGCCTGCAATCCACTCATCAGCGGGCTTTGAAATATTGGAAACCTTTGAAAGATATCCTGTATAACCATACTGGATGAGCATGAATGCATTGTAACCAAGTGAATAGCAGTAGTCAGCATCGAAGTTTGAAGGGAATGCACATCTTCCTTCGTATCCGAAGAAGTGATGCTGTGCACCGAACTTACCCTTGTAGCTGCCTGCAGCCTTACGCTTTGCAAGCTCTTTATTTACCATCTCTGAGAAAAGCTTCTCTGACTCGATGAGTGAAACCTGTACGTTTCCGTGAGGATCTCTCTCAAGGAAGAGCTGCTGCTGAATACCCTGAGGAAGGATATCAAATACTGCAAATGACTCAGCTGTAAGGCCGGCCTTAATGAAGTTGTACTTGTCTGTCCATGAAGGAAGAGCATTGAACTTCTCTGTATTCTCGCCTGCAAGAAGCTCGTTGATTTCAGCGATAAGCTTTGAGAACTCAGGAACGAATTCTACGATACCCTCGGGAATGATAGCAACACCGAAGTTCATGCCTGCATTACCACGCTTCTCAACTGCGTCTGCGATGTAGTTTGTAATCTGAGCAAGAGTCATCTTCTTCTCAGCTACTTCTTCACCTATAAGGCAGATATTAGGCTGTGTCTCAAGAGCACACTCAAGTGCTACATGAGAAGCTGAACGGCCCATAACCTTGATGAAGTGCCAGTACTTCTTTGCTGAGTTTGCATCTCTTTCGATATTGCCGATGAGCTCTGAATATGTCTTTGTAGCTGTATCGAAACCGAAGGAAGCCTCAATATCCTCATTCTTTAAATCGCCATCGATGGTCTTGGGACAACCGATAACCTGGATTCCTGTTCCCTGAGCTGCCATATATTCAGCCAGTGTAGCAGCATTTGTATTTGAATCATCGCCACCGATGATAACGATTGCTGTAAGTCCGTTCTCCTTTGCGAAAGCTGCAACGGTATCGAACTGCTCTTTAGTTTCAAGCTTTGTTCTTCCTGAACCGATGATATCGAAACCACCTGTATTTCTGTAAGCATCGATGAATGCATCATCAAACTCAACATAATCATTCTTAAGAAGTCCGTCAGGGCCGCCCTTGAAGCCTAAAAGAACATTGTCCTTGTTGGTTGCCTTAAGTGCATCATACAGACCGCTGATAACATTGTGTCCGCCGGGTGCCTGTCCGCCTGAAAGGATAACGCCTACAACCTGCTTTTTTGCAACAGATGTATTTGCGCCCTTCTGGAATGTGATTTCAGGCTTTCCATATGTATTAGGAAAAAGAGCCTTGATCTGATCCTGATCAGCAACACTTGCTGTAGCTGCGCCTTCACTTACGCAGATTTCTGAAATACCGTTTCTGAGCATTCCCGGAAGCTTGGGTGAATACTCATATCTTGCCTTCTGAAGAGGTGAAAGATTCATTTTATTTTCTCCTTATTTATTAATAGTTGTCAAAAAACACCATTGCCTATCTTAAACCATTTTTTTTGAAAAGTAAATAGTTAATTATTCGTTTTTGCTTATTATCAGATGAAAATGGCATGATGAGTATCCCATACCGTCATGAAAATAATAGTCCTCTACATGACGGATGGAAATCGTGGTAAAATCCGAAAATAAACTTTTAGCCTGTTCATAATCAGCATAAAAATGGGGAACTCCCTTTTCAGGTCCATCGTCCATTCTGATCTTTGTATTCTCATCAAGCAGAGGCCAGTCTGTTTCCTTAAAGCTCCAGGTTTCCTTTGATGCCAGCGTCAGGAAGCATTCACCGCCGGGGCAAAGTACACGCTTTATTTCTGCAATTGTTTTAATTACACCCTTAGTATCCGAATGCGAAATAACATTATTACAAATTATGCAATCAATTGAATTGTCCGCAAAGGGAAGTGAAAGCATATCGCCAACAGCAAATTCAAAGGAAAGTCTCTCATCAGCAGCCCATTTTTTTGTACTTTCAACAGCCTCAGGGCTGATATCAAAGCACTTTACATCAAAACCGTTTTTACCAAAAAGAATAGAATGACGTCCAAGCCCGCAGCCAAGATCTAAAAACACTCTCTTACGCTGGGATTTCCATCTGTTGCAAAGATAATACGACTCAATTGAAGGATTTCTCCACTGTTCACGGTCATTCTCCCTAAGCATTTCCCAGTTCCACCCCTTTGAAATCGACATAAACTGCACCCATACCTTTCAATATAATCAAACCATGGAATCCAAAGCAATATAAACATCCTCAATCGAATTATTATGGAAGTATACTGTTTCAGAAATTCCATCCTCATATACAATGCTGCCGGATAATATAACAGCATTGGATTTCCTGCCCTTCATCATTTCAAGCCCTACTATTTTACCTGATTTACATAACAGCAGATCAGATAATATTTTCCTATCCTCGCTGTTCTTATCAGCTTCAAATGCTGAAGAATAAAACGTACGTCCGTTAACCTTAACGGTTACCGTTTTATTTTCAAATTTCATGGTACTGTCGGCAAAGGCTCCTGCACCACGGAATTCTGTATTATTGAGATTGTCGGTCCAATACCACGGACAACACTTTAAATCTCCCTCTAACGCCGAAGTCCCCTTTTTATAATTATCTATCATTTTCGTAGAATGATGCTTCCAGTTATCCGTTTTCCTGACTAAAGCTGCAGCATCACTTATCATTATATCACATTTTTCAGAAAAGCTTGCAACAAAATTCCTACGGAAGCCCTGATATATAATTTCATTGTCATTTTCAGAGCCATCATGATAATCCGGAACTGCACCATCAAAACGAACTTCCGAAAGACCTGAGCATTCAGTAAAAGCACCGGAACCTATAGAATCAATTCCCTTACCAAAGAAAACCGATGTAATTCCATTACAGCCGGCAAATGCATTTTCTCCAATATTAGAAAGACCATCAGGAAATATAATACTTCCCTCAAAGGAACAATCAGAAAATGCACCGTCCCCAATACTTAAAAGAGTAGACGGAAGCTTTAGCTCACCCTTTATTCCATTACAATTAAAAAATGCAGATTTACCAATATCCGTAAGACCTTCAGGGAGTACTAACCGACCATTTAAATTTTTGCAGCCGCTAAAGGCCTGGCTTCCGATGACCTTAACTGTAGAAGGGAACATCGGAGCAGATGAGATTGAAGAACAGCCGCTAAAGGCATTAGATGAAATATATTTTAAGCCCTCATTCAATTCAAGTCCTGTCAGTGAGCTGCACCCTTCAAACACACCATCGTCAATAATATTAAGCTTTGCGGGAATATGCGCCGTCCCCTTCAGACTCTCGCAGTACCCAAAGGCACCAAATCCGATTGTCTCAATACTGTCGTTCAGGGACAGCTCTCCATCCAATGCCTTACATGAGATAAAAGCCTGCGGACCGATTTCCTTAACGGAGGACGGAATAAAAAGATTCCCTTTAAGCTCTTTACAGCAGCAGAAGGTACTCTGCCCTATTTCTTCCAGGTTTTCCGACAAATGAAGCTTTCCATCAAATCCCTTACAGCCTGTAAAGCAATAGGCTCCGATATGCTTTACAGAATCCGGAATAATCAGGTCTCCGCAAAAGCCCTCACAGTTTCCGAATGCTACTCTGCCGATTTCCTCTACACCATTAGGAATAACAAGTCTTCCCTTAAAAAATTTACAATTATCAAAGGCCTCCTGCCCGATATATTTGCAGGCGGCAGGGAGATGAAGCTCTCCGTCAAATGTACAGTCACGGAAGGTATAATCCTCAATTCGAGAAACAGAATCCGGAATAAAAAGATTCCCCTTGAATTTACAGGCATAAAAGGCAAAGGAACCGATAGACTTCAGAGTTGAGGGGAGTTTAAGCTCACCACCAAGACCACTCTGCCATGCAAAGGCAGACTCAGAAATGGAGGTGATTCCTTCCTCCAGAACAAGCTCCCGTATATCAAATTCCTTCCAGGCCCATTTTTCAGCCGTCATATCCCCCGTACCGCTGATTGTCAGTTTTCTGTGTTTACCATCATAGTACCAGGTCAGGTCTTCTCCACATTTCCCTGAACTGTCATTATTCCTGTTTTTAAATAAATCAGCTAAAGACATTTTATTCCTCATCCCGCGAGTCTAACAAGTGGCTAATATATACAATTTGAGGAGCCCGCGACTCAAATTGATGTGTGAAAAACCTGCATAAGTAATCTTCCACACCTTTAATGCCAAAAGCATACTATACTACACTGCCAAATCTTATCAATTCTAATAAAATACTATAACTTATAATATCCGTAATTTAATAATTCGTCAATTTTTTCTTTATGCTAATGCAGGCAGAATAAACCATATATCAATCTTCGAAAATCAAAACCTTGAATACAATTTTACCACAAATTCAAATTAATAAAATTTCATATTCTTGCGTTTTATTTACTACAGATGTATAATACACACAATATCTCGTGAAAGGATTTGAATTTGATATGAATATACTTCTATTTCTTATCATTATCCTGATTTTTATAGTCTCAATCGGTATACTGAATGAGAAATTTTTCCATATACAAAGCGATATTGCACTAATAATGTTTTCACTTGTCATTGCTCTTGCACTTCTTTTGACAAGCAAGCTTCTAAATATTCCGAAGCTTGATGAATTCGTTGCTAATCTTGGAGATTTCGGTTTTGAAGAATATCTGATGGACGGAGTTCTGTGCTTCATGCTCTTTGCCGGAGCAAGCAAGGTCAACATGCGGAAGTTCAGGCAGAACATCAGGCCGATATCTCTCCTTGCTCTGCTCACAACTGTTGTTTCCTCCTTCTTTTATGGGGCACTGTTCTATGTTGTCGCTATGATATTCGATATACCGATGGACTTCTGGGTTTGTGTTTTACTTGGATGTGTGGTTTCCCCGACAGACCCCATTGCCGCAACAGGAATACTCAACAAAATTGGTCTTTCAAAAAATGTCTGTTCAGTTATTGAAAACGAGTCGTTATTTAATGATGGTACCGGCGTTACGCTCTTTATCTTTGTGAGCAGTCTCATTACCAAAACAGGCGATTCAAACATTCTGGTGCTTGTGTTTAAGGAAATAGTAGGTGCGGTTGCCGTAGCACTTGCAGTCTCCTTCCTGCTGTTCCGCCTTATAAAAATCACAAGGGATCCGACCAGATACATTCTTATCTCCCTGCTGGATGTAGCGCTCGTATATATCATTTGTGAAGCACTCGGCTTCTCGGGCGTTATTGCTTCAGTTGTATGCGGTATGTACTTCTCTTACGCAATGGGGACAATAGAAAGAAAGGTAAAGGTAATAGACCCCAGAGAATGGTATGAGGACTTTTGGGAAATACTTGAATCAATATTAAATGCCGTTCTTTTTGTAATGATAGGTCTTCTCGTTGTAGATATAGATATCAGCACTTATGCCATTATCGTCATTCCCGTTGCAATTATTGCAATTATTATTTCGCGTGCCTTCGGTGTTTTGTCAAGCAGTGTTCTTTCCGGCAAGAAAATCCCCGGAAATTACAATCTTTTTGAATATACAACACTGATGACCTGGTCAGCACTTAAGGGCGGTCTCTCCCTTGCCCTCGCCATGAGTACAAAGGAATTCCTAACCCCCGAAATTTATGATGTTTTCATAAATGTAACATATGTTACAATATTCTTTACGGTCCTTGTACAGGGACTTACTGTAAAAAAGGTTTATTTTGCTCTTGAAAAACATAAAGCCAACAGAATGAAGAAAGAAGGAGAAGAAGCTTAATTTTTCAAACTAAGCTCATATGAAGTCATGAAAATAATAATTGTAGGTGCCGGAAAAGCAGGAACATTACTTATCGAATCTCTTTCGGAAGAGGGCTATGATATAACACTTATTGAAAAATCTCCTGAAATAGTAAAGGAAATTACAGACAAGTACAACGTAATAGGAATAGTCGGCAGCGGAGCCTCTCAGGAAACACTTGAAAAGGCAGGAGCTAATACGGCAGATATGCTTATTGCCCTGACAGCTGTCGATGAGGTAAATCTGTTGAGCTGCCTTCAGGCCAAGAATCTGGGAACACGCAGAACTGCAGCCAGACTTCTGATGCAGGACCTTGCCGATGAACAAAATGAACTTAAAAAGCAATATTCGATTGACCATATCATCTGTCCCAAAATCGATATAGCAAGACTTATTGCACAGAATTCCGGCCTTCCCGGCAACGTAAAGCTTGAGGGCTTTTTCGGTGATGAAATCCAGATGCTTTCAATATATATCGACAAGGCTTCAAGCCTAAAGGACCGGACACTGAAGGAAATCAAACAGGATATACAGTCAAATGTTCTCGTTGTCGGAACAGTCCGTGAAGGGAAGCTTATCATACCCAATGGTGAATTCAAAATACTTGAGGGTGACGATATCTATCTTCTCGCAGACAAAGAAGGTATGCTGAAGGCCTTCGAGGAATTTGATATCATTCGAAATAACGGTAAAAAGGTTCTTATAGTAGGCGGTGGAATCACCTGTGAATATTTAAGTGATATGCTGATTGCCGCAAAGAAGAACATCAGAATTCTTGAAAGCAATATTACCAGCTGCCAGAAGCTGATGGAGCGCTTTCCAAGTGCAGATATTTCCTACGGAAACGGTGAATCCATCGATGTCCTTGAGGAGGAGCACGTTGAAAAAATGGATGTTGTCATCTCACTTACGGACAAGGATGAAACAAATCTTGTAGTCAGCCTGTTTGCATGGGCAAAGGGTGTTCCTTCGATTATTACCCGTGTTGATTCTCCCGGACACGCCAAGCTTCTTCACCGTGTTAATATGGATATCACAGTATCTCCTTCTGAAATGACGACCAACAAAATAATGCGTTTTGTAAGAAATCAGGAGGTCGGTGACGCCAAAAACGAAATCCGCCGTTTTTACAGTATATGTGACGGATTGGCTGATATAATGGAATTCATTGTTACCTCATCAGCAAAAAATCTGAACATTGAATTTAAGGAAGCAACGTTTAAGCTAAAAAAAGACACACTCATCGCTGCAATCATCAGGAATTCGCAGGTAATTATTCCAAACGGCAGAGCGAAGCTGCTTGCAGGCGACAATGTAATAGTTGTTTCAGCAAAAAAGAATCACATTCTTACACTTAATGATATTTTTGCATAAACGATTTTCAGCTTTTACAGTTGTATGGGATAAATTCTGCAGGAGGGGAAATTTGCATGGACAGACACAATTACAAACCATTTAGATTTCTGGTTATGTTTCTGCTTTTCTTTACGTTCTCAGGAGTCTTTATTGTTCAGCCTGCCGAAGCCAAAACAGGCAGCAAACCTAAACCGGAAAAGACCACAGTTTCTCTTTATACGACTGACAAAACCTATAAGATAAATCTTTTAAACACTAAGGCAACCGATAAAATCTCCTACTCCTCGGCTGATAAAAGCATAGTAACAGTCAGTAAAAAGGGTACGGTTAAAATAAAGGGTGCCGGTCAAACTACTGTATCGGTAGTGATTAAGCGTAAGAATACAACCTATAAATCCAGTATAAAATTCAAAATACAGGAACCGTATATTAAATTCACAAAAACTCCGCCTGCAAAATTAAAAACAGGTGAAAAAAAGAAATTGAAGGTAAAGGCTTACGGTACTGACGCAAAGGGCTATATTTTTAAATCAGACAATACAGATATTTTAAAGGTCAGCTCCAAGGGGTACGTTACAGCCCTTGCTCCCGGCACGGCAACAATAACCATATATACTTCAGACAAAATTGCAGAATGTAAAACCGAAATCACGGTTTTGCCAATCAATCCAGTTGTAGATAAGCTTCTTGAAATTGCAGAGGATAATACCGGTAAAAATTATAACGACAAATATCTTTGTAAAACCACCGAAGAAGCTGAGGCAATGATTATTGATATTTATTCCGATAGCAAATATCCGGTCATACTTGTAGAGGATCTTTATATATTACCTCAGGAAAGCTATTTTCTCGAAAAATATCCCGCAATGACGCTGTTTAATTATGATTTATGTATTAAATATAACAACGGATATGCCGTAAAAGCTTATATCGAACGGGAAATATCATTATTTACCGATGAGTTCTTCATTGACTGCGCCATCAAAACAAATAACCCGTCAATTTTGAATGAGGAAGAAACGGAAACCTACAACACGGTTATAGATCTTGCAAACACACTCAAGGGAGAAACCGAGGAAGAAACAGTACAAAACATCCATGATTTTCTCGTTAGAAGCCATGCATATCCGACTGCCTTTCAGGACAACCTGGCACTTCACCGGCTTGCAGATTGCATAGACAGCTTTTACTGCGTATGTGACGGCTATGCAAAATGCTTCTATTTCCTATGCAACGCTGCAGGAATCGAAGCATTGCTTGTTCATGGTGATGCCTATGGAAGTCCCGGCAAAAAAGAATCCCACAGTTGGAACAAGGTAAAAATAGATGGAGAATGGTACAATATAGACGTTACCTGGGACGACCCGTATCCGGATATTCCCGGCAGTATCTCCTACAGCTTTTACTGTGTCACCGATGAAACACTAAAAGAAGACCATGTCTGGGATAATTCAGGCTATCCATTGGCAAGCTCCGAAAAATTAGGTAAAATTTATCATTAAAATAAATCAGGGTCTGTACCAGCATTGTACAGACCCTTTATTATATTCTTTTATTTTTATTCTTTTATTTTACTATAGCCTTACCCAGCCATTTCTTTTTCCACCAGCGGTACATATTGACGAGCCCACGCAAAAACTCATCGGTAGCAGTTCCGAAGAATACTCCTGCAACGCCAAATCCAAGGGCGATTCCGGCAGCATAACCGACAGTCGCACCAAATCCCCACATTGAAATAAGTCCTACAATAAGCGGGAATACGTAGTCTCCTGCAGCCTTCAGACTGCTTACAAATGTCATATTCAGACAGCGCCCTATCTCAATTATGATGTCAACCATCATAATATAAAAGCCTAAGTCAATTATTGACTGGTTATCAGTAAACAGCCTTAATGTAAGCGGACTTATCAGCCAGTTAATAACTGCAAGAACGATCGTAATAGGAAGAGTAAGCTTCAAGGTCTGGAAAACACGCTTATAGGCTGCATCTTCCTTTCCTGCTCCGACAAGATGTCCCGTAATAATCTGTGTTGCAAGAGCTGCATTATTTGAAAAGACCATTGCAAAGCTCATAAGCGATTTACAAAAAACATTTGCATTTACTGCATCATTTCCCATGGTATTGATAAATGAAAGCAGAACAATCTGATAAAGGTTGTAGGACATATTTTCACCGGCAGATGGAAGTCCAATCTTGACCATATCCAATAGCATCCTCTTTGGGAATGGGCGTATATATTTCGGTGAAATACGGCCTATCCTCTTCCGTGCAAAGAAAATTAATGAAGCAATCAGTGCAATAGCCCTTGAAACAACAGTCGGAATTGCAACACCTGCAACGCCGAGATTTAAATATGCAAGCGGACCATACAGGAAAAGGTAGTTACCGCCTATGTTTACAAGATTTACAAAAATCGAAATATACATACCGATTTTCGCATAACCGTTACATCGAAGTATCTGAAGCATTACATTGTAGCAGGCCTGTAAAAACAGTCCTCCGCCGACTATATCTATATATATCGCGGCATCCTCAATCATTTCAGGCGATACGTTAATAAGCCTCAAGACGGGCATTTTAACTATTACAAGAAGTCCGCTCAATATAATTCCGACAACAAGATTTACAATGAAAGCAAGCGTATATATCATGTTCATCTTGTCATGCTGTTTTGCTCCAAGGTACTGTGCAACTACAACTGAGGTTGCCGTTGCGATTATATTAAAGGTCAGAATCATGAAAAACATAACCTGATTAGCGTTACCAACGGCTCCGGCGGAATTTGTTGAAAATCGTCCGAGCATCAGCGTATCAACATTATTGATACAGATATTCAAAAGCTGTTCCAGAAACATCGGTAATGCTAAAAGCATCAGCGGTGTTTTTTCATCAATTTCGCCTATTACTCTTTTACTCATGATATGCCTCCAAAGCGTAGGGTTGCATTTCAGGTCTTTAACAGACCAACGATATAAAACCCTATCACAAGCCGGCAGAAACTTCAATTCCTAAAATGTAAAAAAACAAAAAGAACAATAAAATACATATAACTGTATTATCTACATCCTTCCAAAAGACAAATTACAAGATAATACATTAAACCTTATTCCCCATAAGCAGACAAAACTGAATATACACTTGCAAAATACTCGTTATCAACCTTTAAATGCTCAATAATCATTGGCATATCAGGATTTTGACGGTCGGCAGCACGCATGTACTTTACAAAATCAAAACCACCCTCACCGCAGGCACATTCCTTTAGCTGGAAGGTATATTCGTCAAGCAGCCGTACATCCTTCAGGTGACAGCTCTTAATATATGGACCGAGAAGACTGAAGCACTCGTCAATAAACTCATCCGAGAAAAAATATCTCTGAGGACAGTTAATCATATTGATAATATCAAGGTGAGCAGCAAATCTGTCACGATTTACTTTTTCGATAAGTTTTAAATATTCTTGTGGACTTGATGGAATCATCCAT
>JAZQNG010000047.1:0-9503 GCA_045627205.1 Lachnospiraceae bacterium | reverse complement strand
TGCAGCCATACATTTTTTCTGCAGTTCGGCGGCCATTGGGAACCATGCGTTTAATCAGGTCAAACAGAGGCATATGCATTTCCGGAAGATTACAGCACTCCGCCGGCCAGTAATTCATCTCGGTATTTATATTAATTGTATATTTGCTCTGCCACGCGGAATCGTAGTCCTTGCACCATATTCCCTGAAGGTTCAGCGGCATGCTCCCCGGACGGCTTCCCGAAATCATCAGATATCGTCCGAAATTAAAATATAACTTATCCGGAACAGTATCCTCAGACTCACAGGTGAGTGAAGAAAGCCTTACATCGGTAGGAATATCATCCTGCTGATTATCATCTCCAAGATGAAGCTCTACCCGATCGTAAAATTTTCTGTAGTCAGAAATGTGCCTTTGTTTTAATTTGTCATAGTCAAAGGCAAAGGCTTTATCAAAGATCAGAGATAATTCATGCGGTATGTCCTTCATTCTGAAGGAGGTACCTGCCGTAAGAAGAAGCGTTGCTTCATCGGCATATTTTACATTAAGATTATCACCGATCCGTTCAACATAGCCACCGACGGTGGTAATCCTTATTTCAAAGCCATAGCGGTTACTATCCTCCCCAAGGCTTCCAAGACACAAAATTCCATTTGCCTTCTGCACCTCCGTATCAGCCATTGCCCATTCACTCAGACCGCCTGTCTGTAGTGTCTGACAGTCATAGCAGTCGCGTCCGATATTGGCGCTAAAACAAACAGCTGCAGGACAGTCTGCCTTAATATGTACGGCAAGAACATCATCGGGAGCTGAAATAAAGGCCTCCCGTTCATAATTAACACCTTTTACGGAATATGAACATCTGTAAATCGCGGACGATAAATCGAGCTCCCTTATGTATTTTTCATAAGGAGCATCACCATGTGACATATATAACTTTAAATCACCAAGCTTCTGATACGGATGCTGACTCTGGGGCATGCCCGAAAAGGCCTGAACCATCAGCTGTTCAGCATCGTGAATTTTGCCGTTCAGGAGCATTTCACGCACAATCGGAAGAGCCCTTTTCGCATCGGGATTATTTCTGTCGCGCCATCCTCCAAACCAGCAGGTATCCTCATTGAGCTGAAAATGTTCAAAGGCTGTTGCACCATGAGCCATTGCTCCGATTCTGCCATTACCGAGAGGAAGAGCCTCCTCCCAACGCTTTGCGGGTTTATCAAACCATATTCTGTCCATGATAACAGTATCCTCCCATATCAAAATGGAAAAACCTCATTGACGGTCATAATACTTTTTTCCTGCACTTGGAAGAAAATATGTTCTTAAATAACCGTCTGTCGAAACAATGACAAACTCATTTGTAGCCTCCAAATAAAAAACATAGTCACCATCCTCCTGCTCAATTTTATGAAGCGCGTCAGGATTGTTTACTACTGCTGAAGCTGCTTTTTCGTAATCAGAGGCTGATTTAAAGCCCATTTCCTTACCATGCTTATCATAATGCTGTTCAAGAAGCTTTTTATTTCTGAACCTGTACTCTACGATTTCCATCTCCGGTGCTTCAGTAGGCATGGGTGTTGCCGTAGGCTTTACGGTAGGCTTGGGTGTTGATGTAGGCTTCAATGTGGCTGTAGGCTCAGGTGTTGATGTAGGCTCAGGTTTTTCATCAGGCTTATCTGAGGACTCAGTATCCTTATCATTTCCCGGTATCAGTTCTCCAACAGTGCTCTCAAACCTGTCCTTAATATCATCCTTGACTTCTCCACCTATATCAAGGACTTCATCCTTCAGACCATCAAGCTTTTCCTGCGCATCATCCTTTATGGAATCAAGATGGTCATTTATCGAGTCCTTAACCGTATCCTTTGCATCATCAAATTTATCATTAATACCCTCGGAAGCCTCCCGTACCGAATTCTGTATATATTCATTTAACGTATCAACTATTTCGGAGGTTACCTTATCAGCCTCCTCCTTCGTACATGCACTTAATATAAATGACATGGACAATATAATTAATGCAGGAATAATCCTGAATTTTATTTTATTTTTCATCTTCTGTTTCTCCCTTCTGCTACAATGTATTTACACATGTGAAACCAATTGAAATTCAATACTTTAAAAAACCAAACTCAGACCAAATCACATTCCTACAATGGTAAACATTACACCGTCTTCGTTTTCCTGCTTCAGCCACGAATCAAGCTCATTTATACATTCTGCCGTTTCGGGAAGGTATGTTGAAGCCGCATCCTTTACCCGTGCGAAATGCTCCGGAAGAACCTGGGTAATACCAAAGTAATCAAACTGAGGCAATACTGACGAAAAAAGCTTACGAAGCTTTAAATCATAAAAAAGCTCCTCATCTATGCATATTGAAGAAATATGCCATACCTCATTATCATATTCGCCTCTCTGGAATTCAATAAAACAGGTGCTTCCGCTTTTTTTTCTTTCTTCACCGGTAATAAAATATTTCATAAAATACTGTATCCTCCAATTTTATACAAAAACAAACCCAAAAACAGTTTCGGGTTATGTTTTAAGCTTATATATTTAAAAAAACTGCCGCCGGGCGACAGTTTTAAAGCGGAGTGGGTGGGATTCGAACCCACGAGACGTTGCCGCCTACCTGATTTCGAGTCAGGGCCGTTATGACCACTTCGATACCACTCCAAACAACAAGTGCGATTATACTATAACGAAAGCAGTTTTGCAAGAAGAATTTCAAGGCCAAGCTGCTCTCCCATATCGCCCGATTTTATCGCATATTCAGTATTTACTGTTTCCTCTATTGCCTTTGCCAGCTTATCTGCACTATAGCCCCGAAGCTGTGACTTCATTTTCTTTACAAGCCACTCCTGGGTTTTAATCCTTGAACATATCTCTGAAATACCTGTATTTTTATCGATAAGCTCCTTCACACTCAACAGTCTGGTATAGTTTTTCCGTACAAGTGCAAGAATACCAAAAGGACTCTCACGCAGAGCCATTAAATCGGCATAGAGTGAAAATGCCTTTGTTTTATCATGACTGATAAGTGCCTCCACCATATCAAATACCTTGTTTTCCACCTGAGGGATACAAACAGCCCTGATATCCTCTTCAGTTATGAAATCACGTTCTCCACTATATGCAATGACCTTATCTGCCTCATTTACAAGCAGGTTCATATCATCGCCCACCATATTCACAAACAGGTCTGCAACCCCGTCGGTACAATGTTTTCCGGCCTTATCAAGCCATCTGGCAACAAAAATCTTCAGTTCGGGAATTGACTGCTTTTTAAATTCGCAGGCATATCCGAGCTTCGCGATATCCTTATAAAGCTTTGTCCGCTTATCAACCTCATAATCTACAAGTATAATCGTTGTAGAATCCGGCATATTCTGAAGATATTCGGCAAATCCGTTTTCCTTTTTAAACAGGCCTGAATTTTCAAGTACAATCAGCCGGCGGTCTGCAAAAAAAGGCATGGTATCAGCAATATCCTCTATTTCATTTAGCTTATCAGCTGCATTTTCAAAATAGGAATAGTTCATGTCATCATCCGCAGGGACGATGGCACTTCTGAATCTGTTTTTATAGGCTCTGCAAAGATAGCTCTCCGCTCCAAAGAATAAATATATCTTTTCAAAGGTTTTTGCCTTTAAATCAGCATTCAGTTTCTGCATAGCCGATCTTTTCTCCCATCTTTACTATGGTCTCATAGCCATGTGCGGTATTGACAAGTATATCCCTGCAGGGCTTCACTGCACCCTTTCCAAGCAAAAGTACTATGGTCGAGCCGCCAAACTCAAAATAGCCCTTCTCCTGTCCCTTTTCAACAAAACAGGATTCATGCAGGTTTGTAATACGGCCAACACCCATCGCACCTACCTCCATCTGAACCATTCTTCCGAAATGATCGGAATCAAGCACGGTAAATTCCCTGGAGTTCTGTGCAAAAACACTTGTATTTTCAAGGGCTACAGGATTTACTGTATGTAAAATACCGGGAATATAGCAGTTTTCAAACTGATATCCGCTGTCGGGATAGCAGTATCTGTGGTAATTGTCAGTTGTAAGTCTGATAACATAGCACCAGCCACCTTCAACAGACTCGCTTAAATCATGATTCAATAAAAGTGATTTAATTGAATAATCAATATTCTTGATATTGACAACAAGTCTGTCTGAAATCGGATAAACACACACCTTTCCATCCGAAGGTGAAACAAGCGTACCCGGATTTTTATTAATGGGACGTCTTTCAGGTCTGATTTTTCTTGTAAAAAAATCATTGTAGGATTTATAGAATTTTTTCTGATAATCCCTCATGTTAATCCTGTTCTTTTTTACAAAGGAATCAATCTTCAGCGTAGATAAACGGGTTCCCATATACCATCCGATTATTCCGGTCATTAAGCGGCCCGTCATAAATTTAAGCAGGAAACGCCCCCAGACAGTTGTATAAATCTTGCGAAGGAATCTGTCCTGTGAGGTATCAACCTCAAAGCTGTTGCCCCTTCTGTCTCTGTATTTCATATAAACCTCCATGCTAAGAGCATAGCAATAAGTGAACTTTCGTGTTTAATCGGCAAAGCTTCTGACAGCTGATTATATTCCGGCCGGAGCAAAAACAATGCCCACAAACATAAGTGCACCGACTATGGCAACCGGAATAAGCTGCTTTCCGTGAAGCTTAAACATTTTAAAATTATAAACATAAAGGAAGGCAGTAACGGCAAGGGCTGCGGTCAGAACAATACTGAAGGCCGTACCTGTAAGAAAATACCTTGTAAGGTAAAACATAGGGATAATCAATGAGGAATTTGTTACAGGAAGACCCTGATATCCTGTCCTATGCTTATTCCCTTCTGTCTCCTGTCTCTCCTCCTCCGTAACATTGAAGTATGCAAGACGGATAACGCCGCAAAGAGCAAAAACAATACCTACGCCAAGCGAAACATATGCTAAAATACTGCTTGAACTGCCATAGCAGGCAACATAATAAACAAAAGCCGCCGGCTGTATGCAAAAGCTTACACAGTCACACAGTGAATCAATCTGGATACCAAATTTTTTCTCCTGTTCTGTTCTTTTTCTTGTTCTTGCAACTGTACCGTCAAACATGTCACAAAGTCCTGAAATAAGAAGACAGAATAAAGCCTGCTTAAATTCACCCTTTGAGGAAAAAACCATTCCCACACCTGCAGAAACAAGACTTAAATATGTAAGGATAACTGTATAATTATAAAAACCGATCATAAAATTAAATGCCCCTTTCAATATTGCCAAAAAAATTCGCAGCAAAAAAACAGAATCAATCTGCCCATTTGAAATTGATTATACTAAAACGATATTTCCATGTCAATAAAAAACAAGGAGTCTTTAATAGTCGCTAAAAGCAACACAAAGACTCCTTAGAATGGCTTAATTTAAATGATCAACGATATAATCCTCACTTTTATTCGTAGCCGGGTCCGGCTTCCCGCTTTGGAAATCCTTTGTTGTACCCGGAAGCCTTAATACAATCACATCCCCATATTCAAGCTTCATTTCGGTGCCTGCATTATACCTGTTTTTTTCAAAGCCCTCAAGCTCCCACATATTACACATTCCGGCCTCATGGTTTTTTACCGTATTCAGATAGGTCATAATAAGCTTTCCCTTATCATCGTATACACCTATATCAAAATTGACGGCAAGATAGCCCTCCTTTTTCCAGAAGTCCTCTCCGAAATTTAAGCTTTTATTCAGCTTCAGATAGCCTTCAACGTCATACCCCGCCTTACAGACATGGTATATATCCGGCATGGAGTATTTAAAATACCAGGTCTGCTTCAGTGAAAGAAGCCGTTCTTCAGAACAATTCTTCTGAAGCCTGCTGTATATCCTCGCATATTCCGAATTGGTAAACAGCTTGAATTCAGACCCTGCAAGAATTTGCTGATAGCTGTACAGGGTACAGTTTTTATCATAATATTTTCTATTATTTCTTACCCTCACGGAAAGCAGTAAATATGTATTTGGTATTCCCATTGCGGATGAAGAGGCATAATCACTGAATACATTCTTTTTATCCGCTTCACTGCCTATTTTCACATAAGGATATTTCACTCCCGAAATCTGTGCCGAGTACCACACATCAACCTTTTCCCTGCTCCTGCCATCCTCCGAAATCCAGTAAAAGGATGGGATAACCGACAACCTGGCTCCATCCGCTGCAGTAAGGGAGCCGACTGTATTTATTGAAAAATTCCAGACATATCCGCTTTTGAGCATTCCGTTTTCAAGGGAAACCGGGCTTGAACCTGATAAAAGCGGCAGCCTGTATTTTTCATCCTTTGACAATACCTGACCGTTTTTATTTTTTAAGGTCTGCAAAAGACCAAGCTCATTATTCAGTCCCGACATATAGTAGTATCTGAAGGATGCGTCGAACCCGCTATCAAAGGTACCATCCTTAAAGCCTTCAAGATCCGTATTTTTTATTTTACCTGAAAGTGTGAATACATTCCTCCATTCAGATACCTCGCTGTTAACGGAATATAAGGTCAGTCCGTACATTTTTCCTGAAATCCTGATTTTCTTTTCATCGACCGTAATATAATATATGTCCGAAATATTTGCTTTAGTCTGCATCCCTGAATCATTTTCATCTGCATTAACTGCCTTAGCCCTTAGTTTTACACTATATACGCCTTCCTGAACCCATTCAGGAACATAATATGAATTATATACCGGATTCCACGTTCCTGCCGGAATAAGTAAATAATCCTCTTCCCTCAGAGCTCCATTTACCTCTGCATAAACATCAAAAGGAAACAAGACATCGTATACCTTAATATATTCAGAATAATCCCTTAAACCGTATCCCTTCGCACCGATATGATTCCCATTTGTTTTTATGCGTATTGTAAAATCGCAGGATATATTTTCCTTACCGGACGAGCCGTATGAATCCGACCTGCCTATAACTGCATTTGCCATCTCTTTGTCAGCTTCAAGTGCCTGAACATATTGCAGATTATCCTCCTCGATAAATAATTCACAGTATATCGGAGTATGTACCTTTACGTTATTTATATTTTCAATCGTTTTATGAATCACCTGTGGCGGTGCACCGACCTTATCTGCAAGCTCGTATCTGACATAACCTGTGGACGGAAATTCACTGTTTCTTGTATATCCCGGTATCTGCACCAAAGAAGTATCCAAAGTAATCCGATTGCCTTCCTTTATACCCTTTAACACAGGCTCCTCCGTTGAAATTTCTCTCCATGAAGCATTAGATAACGTATATTTCCCAAACCTGAAGGAGTCATTTCTTACCTTAGGATTTTCAATATGAAAATCAGCAATTTCATATAATTCCTTTTCTGAAAAAGCCCGGACTGCCCCATCATATACATATATATCATCAAGAACGAGCTCTGCCTCATATTCAGGATCCAGGATGTGCTCCGAAGCAGAATATACCTGTTTATTTATTTCCGGAAGCACTATATCATCAGGCTGCACCTTCATCAAATCAGGTGACGCTTCAGTGCTTACCGTTCCTGAAACAGCCTTATACAAAGCATATTCCTTTATTTTCCAATATGAATATGGCCTTTCCAAAACAACTGAACCTGAAATAGTATCTGTGGCTTTTTCAAGCCCTGTCTCACCATCAATATAGTGGACTCTTTGTTTTATTCTTATCGGATACTCCCGTATTCCGGTAATATTTTTAAATTCTATCCTTAAAAGATATTCACTGAAGGATATTTCAGAATATATATATTCTGTTCCGGGAATAGCCTGTGATACATTATATTCATCCCTGTCTGCTTTAATCACTCCCAAAGGAGCATCATCCATATAATCAGCTACAACATTTGCGGCTGCTTCAGGCTTCTCTGTTCCATAGGCCTTCTTCGGTGCAACAGGAATATATACACATACATATTCCGTTCCCTCCTTAATCTCCTTATCGTAGGTATAAACACCGGCCCCGTTTTCTGTTAACTTACTGCCCTTTTCATATTCAGTCAGCGGACTATCTTTTTCAAAGCTTATTCTTGCCTCAGCATCTTCCCGATAATAAAATGTACCGTCATTCATCACATACTGCTCCGTGTGGCAGCTGTAGTTCTCCCCCGTTTTAGCCGAACCACCCTGTTTTTCACAAATAATACGCCCTGATTCCAAATGAATATATCTGATGCTCACCGAGATATCCTCCTTCGGCTTCAAAACACAGGGAACATAGAGAATAAGGACATTAAAATCCGGAATCTTAGACGGTGAAAAGCTAAATACACTTTCACCCTCCTTAACGTCCTCACCCACAGAAAGCCACAGGGTATCTGTATCAGAATCAAATATATACATTTTGTCAGAATTCATTCCGGTATTTGGAACTGAAAGACTGTTTTCACTTCCCTCCTTCATTCTGTCAGGCAAATATGCGACATTTCGAGTATGAAACGAGGTCTTGAATTTCTGCGGATAAGAAATGGTTTTATAGGAGTGATACGGGTCCCTCATATTCCCGTTATCATATATTTCCGTGTCATATACCCGTCCTTCCAAATCAAATTCAAGCTTAGTAAGCTTTCCGCAGACAGAGCAATAAAAGGATGTACAGTTACCTGTTCCCCAGCCGTAGTACCAGTGGTTTATTGTTCCGTAGCAGCGTCCTGTATGTACTTTTTCCGTTCCGGTATCCGTATAATAAACAGGTGTATATTCCAGTCCATCCTCCGAGTATACAGACTCCTGCAGCACATCGCGTTTTATCGGATAGCCCCAGACAAGACTGCCTCCGATACCCTTCCATGTAGCATAGTTATCGTAAAGATAGGTTTTTGAACGATATGTATTTATATTTTCCCCTGTATCGGCATCGATATAATGTATCGTGAAATTTGCAGCCTCCCTGACTTCATAACACATTACATAAGCACTGTAATATTTTCCATTATTCTGCGTAACAAAGGAAACAGACGAAGGATCGGCCGTACCGTCATAGCTTCCGTCCAAAATTCCCATAAGTCCTACGTCGTCAAATTCTGAGGGAATTTCGTATAAATACTGTGTTCCGTTCCAAATCTCCTTAGGATTGTTTCCGTACAATATACCTGAAAGTGAATATGGTTCATAGCATTTTCCCGAATAAAGCAGATAGCTTTCAAGCTCAGTCTCTATCCTGCAGTTAAGCTCAAAGGTCTGGTTTTTCGTTTTCGGATTAATCAGCTTCTTATCCTTCAAAAAAATATATCCCTTATCCGTATCATAAGTGAAATATTTAATAATCACATGACAGCAGTCTGCTTTCTCATCAATTGACGGTTCATCCGGTGACACTACCGGCTCATCTGATGGAGGTTTTGGGGTAGCCGTTGGCTTCTGTGTGGGCTTTGGTGTTGCACTCACCTTCTGTGTGGGCTTTGGTGTTGCACTCACCCTCTGTGTGGGCTTTGGTGTTGCACTCACCTTCTGTGTAGGCTTTGGTGTTGCACTCACCTTCTGTGTAGGCTTTGGCGTTGCA
>JAZQNG010000046.1:0-55987 GCA_045627205.1 Lachnospiraceae bacterium | reverse complement strand
GGCCTCCGACTTCGGAAAAAGCTTGCGGCCGTGCTTACAGGACGTGCAATTGAGCATTTTCTGGGTACTGACTGAGAAAAGAAGCATTTATCAGGAATGAACAGATTGAAATCGTGAAAAATTGGAGAAGATAATGAACGTTGAGCTTATTCTGAATAATAAAAAAATCCGCGAGGAGCTTGCCCCTGACTGTACGCTTTATGATTTCCTGCGCTCGCAGGGCTGCTACAGCGTGAAATGTGGCTGCGATACGACAAACTGCGGGCTCTGCACGGTCCTGATGGACGGGAAGCCGGTCCTTTCCTGCAGTGTTCTTATGGGAAGGGCAAACGGCAAAAAAATTGAAACCCTGGAGGGGCTTACAGAGGAAGCAGAGGCTTTTGTTGGCTTTATTGCGGACCAGGGTGCAGACCAGTGCGGCTTCTGCAATCCGGGGTATGTTGTAAATACGATAGCTCTTTTAAGGGAAAATCCTAATCCGACGGATGAAGAAATAAAGGAGTATCTTGCAGGAAATCTCTGCCGCTGCAGCGGATATGAGAGCCAGCTGAGAGGCATCAGGGAATTTTTGAACAGCAGACATACAGGGTGAGGCGCATGGTGAGGAAACAGTGCTTATCCGGGAAGACAGCATAAAAGGAAAAAACGACGGTTTTAGGATTAATTCAGATAAAGAGGTACATATGGATACAGTAAATAAACCTATCAGAAAAAAGGATGCAATGCAGCTATTGCTTGGAAAGCCTGCTTTTATGGAGGATTTTCTGCCAAAGAACTGCCTTGTGGTGAAGCTTTTGCGCTCACCCCATGCAAATGCCATTATCAATGCTATAGATACTTCAACAGCACTGAAGGTGCCGGGAATTGAGGCGGTTTATACCTTTAAGGACATCGACCAGAACGGTCCCCGCTTTACAATTGCAGGTCAGACCTATCCTGAAACCAGCGCCTACGACAGGCTTCTTCTGGACAGGCATGTGAGATACGTGGGAGACCCTGTTGCAATAGTTGCAGGCGAAAACGAGAAGTGCGTGGACAAGGCACTGAAGCTGATAAAGACAGACTATGAGGTCCTGCCGGCAGTGCTTGATATTGATGAGGCAATTGGCAGTCCCGTGACTGTACATGACGAGGATAACTGGGAGCCGAAATTTGATGCGGGTGCCGATAGGAAGAGAAATATACTTTCGCATACAGAGGCCTGTGAGGGTGAGGACATCGAAAGTGTGCTGGCAGACTGTGATTATGTGATAGACAGGGTTTATCATACAAGGGCATGTCAGCAGCAGATGATGGAAACCTTCCGTACCTTCTGTGAAATCGATACCTTCGGAAGACTTCATATCATCAGCTCGACACAGATTGTATTCCATGTCAGACGTATTGTATCGAATGCACTTGGGATTCCGAAGTCGAAAATCAGGGTGGAAAAGAAACGTATCGGCGGAGGCTTCGGTGCAAAGCAGACTGCCGTATGTGAGATTTATCCTGCCTTTGTTACCTGGAAAACAGGCAAACCGAGCCGGATTATATATACCAGAAATGAAACCTGTACGGCCTCAAGCCCGAGACATGAGATGAAGCTTCATGTCAGGCTTGGTGCATCGAAGGAGGGAATAATCAGGGCGATAGACCTTTATACCCTTTCAAATACGGGAGCATATTCTGAGCATGGCTTCGCAACGGCGGGTCTGACCGGAACGAAGACAATACCGCTTTATGCAAAGCAGGAGGCCTCCAGGTTCGTATTTGATGTTGTTTACACAAACAGGATGGCGGCCGGTGCATACAGGGGATTTGGGGCAACACAGGGCCTTTTTGCAGTGGAATCAGCCGTAAATGAGCTTGCTGTGCAGCTGAATATGGACCCTGTCGTGCTGAGGGAGAAAAATATCCTTCACGAGGGGGACAGAATCAGGCTCTGGGGCGGAGAAACAACAGACAGTTGCGCTCTTGACAGATGTATTTCAAGGGTGAAGGAAATGATAGACTGGGAGAATAAATACCCTGTCAGATATGTCGGTAAAAACAGGGTCCGTGCCGCAGGAATAGCACTTTCAATGCAGGGTTCCTCCATCAGCGGCATCGATGTCGGAGGTGCGACGATAAGGATGAACGAGGAGGGCTATTATACGCTTCTTCTCGGCTCGGCAGATATGGGAACGGGAAGCGATACGATACTTGCACAGATTGCGGCAGAGGTGCTCGAGTGCGGAATTGATAATATTACTGTTCTGAGTGCGGATACGGATATTTCCCCCTACGATTCAGGCTCATATGCTTCAAGCACCACATATCTTACGGGGCGCGCCGTCTATGAGGCGGCAATGAAGCTGCGCACAAGGCTGCTTGAGCTTGCGGCAGACCGTTTGGAATGCAGCGCTGAGGAGCTGGTTTTTACGGGCACAAAAATAGAAACACCCGACCAAACGGGCGCTGTAGGATTAAATGAAATAGCAGAGGCAAATATGTGCGGAGGAAGTGAGGCACTGTCTGCATCAGTACAGCACTCATCAAAAATATCGCCGCCTCCCTTTATGGCAGGTGCAGCAGAGGTTGAGGTGGACATTGAAACCGGCGAGGTGAAGGTTCTTGAGTTTGATGCCTGTGTTGACTGTGGAACGCCGATAAATCCGGCACTTGCCCGTACACAGTGCGAGGGTGCCATAATGCAGGGGCTTGGAATGGCACTTACGGAGAACGTAACCTACGACATAAAGGGAAGGGTTCTTGAAAATTCCCTGATGCAGTATAAAATCCCCACACGTCTGGATATAGGAAAAATAAAGGTAGAATTTGCGTCAAGCTACGAAAAATCGGGTCCCTACGGTGCAAAGTCCATCGGAGAGGTAACAATAAATACCACGGCACCGGCAATTGCGGACGCCCTCAGCAGAATCTGCAGCAAACGCTTCTGCGAGTTGCCTATTACGCCGGAGATGATATGTAAATAACAGCCGGAAAAAGACTAAAAAACCGTCTCGGGACATAGTCCCCGGACGGTTTTAATTATCTCAGACACCTCATATTCGGTCTGGAACGGTATTTCAGTTTCTCTGATACATTTTATTGGCTGCAGCCATCCACTCGGCCATTTTGTCGGTGTTTTCGCCGTCCAGCATACGCCAGGTCCAGTTTGTTCCAAGTGTTGAGGGAGCATTAAGACGGGCCTCGGAGCCACGGTTCAGTACATCCTGCATGGGTATGATGACAAGCTCTGCATTACTTCTGAGTGCGGTCCTGATCATTATTTCAGCTGCATTGTCCGGAGTGATATTGTCATTCCCCAGATAGTCGCAGATGAATTTCTTTTCATCCTCGGGAAGACTGCCGAACCAGCCCTTTGTTGTATCGTTGTCGTGTGTTCCCGTATATACGATGCAGTTTTCAATGTGGTTGTGGGGAAGATAAATGCTCGGTTCATAGGGATAGAAGGCAAACTGAAGCACCTTCATTCCGGGGAAGCCTGTTTCTGCCAGAAGCTCTCTTACAGAATCGGTGATGCAGCCTAAATCCTCTGCTATGATGGGCAGCTCGCCAAGCTCGTCCTCAATGGCATTGAAGAGGGAAATTCCGGGTCCCTTCAGCCATTTTCCGTTTTCAGCCGTTTTGTCCTTTGCCGGGATGGCA
This sequence comes from Lachnospiraceae bacterium, assembly GCA_045627205.1. Taxonomy (GTDB): domain Bacteria; phylum Bacillota; class Clostridia; order Lachnospirales; family Lachnospiraceae; genus RUG11977. Next base: position 52,357 of record JAZQNG010000046.1, on the reverse strand, counting down.
TAGAATTCATCAAATCCACGGAAATGATCGACTCTTACAACATCATAGAGCTCGAAGCAGTGACGGATTCTTGAAATCCACCACTTATAGCCGGTTTTTTTATGAAAATCCCAGTCATAAAGCGGATTGCCCCAAAGCTGGCCGGTTGCACAGAAGGCGTCCGGAGGGCAGCCTGCAACACTTACGGGATTGCATTCCTTATCGAACATGAACATGTCCGTATTTGCCCAGGCATCGGAGCTGTCAAAGGCTACATAAATCGGAATATCACCGATTATCTCAATGTCCTGGCTGTTAGCGTAGTCCTTCAGATCCTCCCACTGCCTTGCAAATTGATACTGTATGAAGCGGTGGAAGTCCATATCATCAGCATATTTTTCCGCATATCTCTTCATTGCGGCAGGCTGGCGGGTTTTTATGTCTGTGTCCCAGTCAGACCAGCATTGTCCGTTGAAGGCATTCTTTACTGCGGTAAAAAGAACATAGTCCTCAAGCCAGTAGGCATTTTTTCTGCAGAATTCAATATATTCCGGATCCTGCCTGTGGCTGCTTCGTTCATAAGCCTTCCGCAGAAGGGGAAGACGTGTATTATAGATTTTGCCGTAGTTGATGTACTGGTCCGTATCCTTGCAGTCGGCCGCCTCGCACTCCTCCTCTGTCAGCAGACCGTCCTCAATCAGCTCCTCCAAATCGATGAAATAGGGATTCCCTGCAAAGGTTGAAGCGCTCTGATAGGGCGAATCCCCGTAGCCTGTGGGACCTAAGGGTAATATCTGCCAGTAATGGCAGCCTGTTTTTTTCAGCCAGTTGACGAACTCGTAGGCTTCATTTGAAAAACCGCCGATACCGTATTTTGTCGGTATGCTGGCGATAGGAAATAAAATGCCGCTTTCTCTCATGAAAAACACCAAGCCTTTCTCTATGTACAAAACAGTTTTATTTTAATAATATGTTGCGCGTTATAAAAACGTTTAATGTAATTATTCCATATGTGAAGGCTTATGTCAAGCCTTATGGAGGCGATTTGGTCGGCCACAGTGCCCTGAAGATATATGTCCGGAAGGCTTATACGCAGATAATCGGGCGCAGAAGAACGGGCCTTGGATAAAATTTGTCTATGTATGATAAATAGCTGCTTGCGTTTATATATTTTTTACGATAACATAAAGATGATGATACGAATATGTATAAGGAGGGTATTAATTTATGAAACGCCTGTTAAAAAATGCTGCTGTTCTGTCAACAGATGAACATGGTGATTTTAAAGTGATAAAGAACGGTTCACTGGGAATAAACGGTGACCTGATTGACTATATCGGAAACTGTCCGCAGGAGTCGGAATATGATGAGGTGCGGGATATGAAGGGTGCGATACTTATGCCGGGACTTGTAAATGCGCACGGACACGGACCTATGACACTGCTGCGCGGCGCAGGAAGCGGACTTGCACTGCAGGACTGGCTGAACAATGCCATTTTCCCGATAGAGGATAAAATGAAGCCGGAGGATATTGCGGCCGGTGAGCGCTGGGCAGTTGCGGAAATGCTTCGAAGCGGGACAACGCTGGTTTCCGAAATGTATGATTTTCCGTATGCCTCCGCAGGGGTGCTGAAGGACTCCGGAATAAAGGCAAATGTCTGCCGGGTAGGCCTTTCGTTTTCCGATACAGCGGAAATCCCGCCCCGCAGATTTGATGAGTGTGTGGAATTTGTTGAAAACTGGAATGATGAAACCGGAAGGGTTCAGGCAGACTTCTGCCTTCACTCGGAATATCTTACGAATGAAGGCTTTGTACGCAGGATAGCAGAGGCAAATGCAGGTCTTCATAAAACAGTAAATGTACATGTTTCCGAAACCAGAAAGGAGCATGAGGAATGTAAGGAGCGCCACAATGGCCTTACACCGATACAGTACCTTGAACGCTGCGGAATTCTTGAGGAAAGGACCTATGCTGCCCATTGCGTATGGGTAACGGATGAGGATCTGGAAATCATGGCAGCGAAGAATACTACGGTGGTACATAATCCTTCAAGCAACTGCAAGCTGGCGTCGGGGTTTGCAAGGATTCCCGTGATGCTTGACAGGGGTGTGAATGTAGCCATCGGAACGGACGGCGTTGCAAGCAACAACAACCTGAATATGTTTGAGGAGCTTCATCTGGCAGCGCTTATATCAAAATGTACAGTGCTTGACCCTACCGTTACACCTGCAGAAACGATACTGAAGATGGCTACGGTAAATGGTGCGAGGGCACTTGGCAGATATGATACGGGCGAGCTTAAAACAGGAAAGAAGGCCGATATCATAGCGGTATCAATGGATGCGCCGCATATGTACCCTGCCTTTGATATTCCGAACCTGCTTGTTTATTCGGCTCAGGGCTCGGATGTCATTATGACAATGGTTGACGGAAATATACTGTATGATAACGGAATTTATACCACGGTTGATGTTGAAATGGCTAAACGTGAAATGGAACTGACAATCGCAAGATTGATGTCGTAAATAAAAATTCACAAAACCTCTTGACTTTTCCGACTAACTGTATATATAATAATGCTTGTTTAGCGATGAGGAAAGCTTCGATTCAGAAAGTACCTTTTCAGAGAGCATCCGGGTGGTGCGAGGATGCATGGGAAATGAGTCACTCCACTTTCTTAGCTGCCGGCGATGAGTCGGAGGGTTCGACCTTTATATCGAGTTAATGAGATCGTGTATTTTATTACATGGTGAATATGGGTGGCACAGCGAATTTTCGCCCCATACAGGCCCTTGCGGTTTGTATGGGGCTTTTTTGTAACTATTAATTTACCAAGTATTTAAAATCTAAGGAGGATTTAGAAATGGCAAGAATTTTTAACTTTTCAGCAGGTCCCGCTATGATGCCCCTGCCCGTACTTGAGGAAATCGCAAAAGAAGTAGTTGATTATCGCGGATGCGGTATGAGCGTTATGGAAATGTCCCATCGTTCAAAGGTTTATCAGCAGATCATTGATGAGGCTGAGGCAGATCTCCGTGAATTAATGGGTATTCCGGACAACTACAAGGTTCTTTTCGTACAGGGTGGTGCAACACTTGAATTTGCTATGATTCCCATGAACCTTATGAAGAATGGCGTTGCAGATTACATCGTAACCGGCGCATGGTCAAAGAAGGCTGCTTCCGAGGCTAAGAAGTATGGTAAGGTAAATGTTATCGCATCAAGTGAAGACAGAAACTACAGCTATATTCCTGACTGTTCAGATCTTCCTATCGATGATGATGCTGATTATGTATATATCTGTGAGAACGAGACAATCCATGGTACAACCTACCAGAAGCTTCCCAACACAAAGGGCAAGATTCTTGTATCAGACCAGTCATCAATGTTCTTAAGCAAGCCCTGCAACGTTGCTGATTACGGCTTAATCTACGGTGGCGTTCAGAAGAACATCGGACCTGCAGGTCTCGCAATCGTTATCATCCGTGAGGACCTTATCCGTGAGGATCTTCCTGCTACAGTTCCTACATACTGCAGATTCGATACTCATGCAAACAACGGTTCAATGTACAACACACCTAACTGCTGGGCTATTTATGTATGCGGTAAGGTATTCAAGTATTTAAAGAGCCTTGGCGGACTTAAGGCTATGGATGATATCAATAAGAAGAAGGCAGCTATCCTTTATGATTTCCTTGACAGCAGCAAGCTTTTCAAGGGTACAGTTGACAAGGATTGCCGTTCACTTATGAACGTTCCCTTCGTAACAGGCGATGCAGACAAGGATGCAGCAGTTGTAGCAGCTACAAAGGCAGCAGGCTTCGATAACCTTAAGGGACACAGAAGCGTTGGCGGTCTCCGTGCATCAATCTACAATGCTATGCCTATCGAGGGTGTTCAGGCACTTGTTGATTTCTTAAAGAAGTATGAGGCAGAGAACGCATAATCAGGAGGAAAAAGATATGTTTAAGGTAAATTGCTTAAATAAGATTTCACCCGTTGGTATGGCAAACCTTACCGACAATTATACAGTAACAGAGAATTTTGATGAGGCTGATATCGCACTTGTTCGTAGTGCAGCTATGCATGAGATGCAGTTTCCTGCTTCATTAAAGTGTATCGCACGTGCCGGCGCAGGCGTAAACAACATTCCGCTTGACCGTTGTGCAGATGAGAACATCGTTGTTTTCAATACACCCGGTGCAAATGCAAACGGTGTTAAGGAGCTTGCTATCGCAGCTATGCTTCTTGCAAGCCGTGATATCATCGGTGGTGTTAACTGGGTTCAGACAGTAAAGGATGACGAGACTGTTGATAAGCTTGTTGAAAAAGGCAAGAGCAAATTCGCAGGAACAGAAATCAAGGGCAAGACACTCGGTATCATCGGTATGGGTGCTATCGGCGGACCTCTTGCAAATGCAGCACTTGGTCTTGGTATGAAGGTTATTGGCTTCGATCCCTTCTTAAGCGATGCAGCAAAGGCAGCTCTTGATCCCGCTGTTGAAATCGTAAACAGCAGAGATGAGATTTATGTAAACTGTGATTTCATTACAGTTCATGTTCCGCTCATTGACGATCCCGATCCTGAGAAGAATACAAAGAAGATGATCAACGCTGATAAGATTGCCATGATGAAGGACGGCGTTATCGTTATGAATCTTGCACGTGGCGCTCTGGTAGATGACGACGCTATGGCAGCAGCTCTTGAGAGCGGCAAGGTTCGTAAGTATGTTACAGATTTCCCCAACACAAAGTCAGCAAATATGGCAGGCGCTATTGCTATTCCTCATCTTGGAGCTTCAACAGAGGAGGCAGAGGACAACTGTGCAGCTATGGCTGTTAAGCAGGCTGTTGATTTCGTTGAGAACGGAAACATCATCAATTCAGTTAACTATCCCCGTGTTGACCTTGGCGCTAAGCAGGGTACACGTATTGCTATCCGTTACAATGCAGATGAGAATGCAGATATGCAGGCAGCTGTAAACGGTGTTGGTCTTGTAATCAACGCTGTTAAGGACGGAAAGCGCGGAAATGTAGGCTACTGCCTCGTTGATGCAAAGGATGCTCCTGCTGCAGCAGTAGATGCAATCAAGGCTTTAGCAGGTGTTCGTAAGGTTTGCGTATTATAATGCATTTCCGATAAATAAAACATAACAAAGCATAAAAAGGGCGTCTGAAGATTTTCAGACGCCCTGCTTTTTGTAGAGATATCGGACAAAAGGTGAGATGGTCAGGCTGTGGGTAAGCTTCCCATTTATTTAGATGCATCGGCCTTTACTGAACTGCCTGTGTCTGCGTCCGGTTCAAGCAGGAGTATTCCGCTCTTTAAGAGAATCGGACGAAGTGCGAGATAGAAGATGATTCCGACTACGGAATTGATTGCGGCGTTTATGAGTGTTGTAACGCTTGTTACCGCAACCATTGCCTTTACTGCGCTTTCTGCCTTGGAAGCATCCGGGGTAAGAATGGTGTACCAGAAGTACTTCAGTGCAGGCTCAAATATGCAGTTGAAGGCAACTCCTATGATTGTTGAAGCTATAACCCAGCCCGTTATATGTTTTCCGGTCTGTTTTCTGTTGATTTTTGCAATTTTGTGGGCTACGAGACCGATGATAAGTCCCATCACAAGCTTGCAGATAAAGGTACGTGGTGCGGAAGCGGCAAAGCCGCCGAGAATATCTGCCAGTGTCAGTCCGATTGCACCTGCCATGCCGCCCCAGATGGGACCCATCAGAAGCGCACCGAGGATGACGAAGGCATTTCCGACATGTACCTTTGTTCCGGTGATTGAAATGGCAGGGAAAATTGCATATCCTACATAGCATAATGCAGCAAGTATACCGGCCATGGCCAGTTTTTTTATATTGTCTGAGCTTTTCTTTTTCATAAATATATCCTCACATCATAAGTGTAACATATCCTGATTACGATTTTATAATATTCCTTGATTTTTGAACGAATCTAATATATCATCAAACTGATAATATAAAAATATTCAGTTTGTAACAATTTTATATAACCAGATTGAAGGAGCATAAGAGGATGGACGGACAGGCATTATCAAGGGGAAAAAGTAAATATCTTGCCTTATACGGGCAGGTGAGAAGGGATATAATAGAGGGAGTGTATCCTGCAGGAAGCAGGCTCCCCTCAAAGCGGAATCTGGCGCAGGAAATGAATGTCAGCGTCATTACCGTGGAGCATGCATACGAGCTGCTTGTTGACGAGGGCTATGCAATGGCCGAGGAAAAAAGAGGCTATTTTGTGATATACGATCCCGGAACGGTTTTTCCTGTAGCAGAGACCGTGACGCAGGTGCACGGTGCAGGAAATGATGGAATAACGGTCAATGAAAATAAAACTGCAATATCGTTTACAGATAGCAGGCCGGAAACCGGGGGATATGGTGCGGGAGCTGAGTCTTCAGCGGCAATCCCCTCTTTCCCGGCTTCCCTGTATGTCCGGATGTGCAGAAAAATCATGTCCTATAACAGGGAAGAAATTTTTGAAAAAGCTCCAGGCTTCGGAGTGGAAAAATTGCGAAGGGCGATTGCTTCATATCTTCGGAGAAGCAGGGGAATTGAAGCAGAGCCTGAACGTATTATAGTGGGGGCAGGGGCAGAGTATCTGTACGGAATGATAGTAAAGGCTCTTGGACGCCATATTTCCTATGGAATAGAAAATCCATCCTATCAGAATATCAAGAAGGTTTATGAAACGGAGGGCGTGAAGCTGACCATGCTTCCGCTCGGGAAGGACGGTATAGACAGCTCGAAGCTGTGGAAGGCGGATATAAGTGCCCTGCATATCACACCCTACAGAAGTTTTCCGACGGGCGTTACTGCTTCAGCCTCGAAAAAGCATGAATACATAAGATGGTGCAATGAGCGTAATGCCGTAATCATCGAGGATGATTTTGAATCTGAATTTTCGCCTTCAAGAAAGCCGGAGGAAACGCTGTTTGCATTGAGCAACGGGAAAAACATTATTTATGTTAATACCTTTACAAGAACCATCGGCTCCTTTATCCGTGTAGCATATATGGTTGTCCCCCGGGAGCTTTTGGGCCTTTTTCAGGAACGTCTGGGTTTTTATTCATGTCCGGTGCCGACTCCGGAACAGTATATACTTGCTGAAGTGATAGAAAACGGCGATTTTGAACGTCATTTAAACAGAGTCAGGAGAAGCAGACGATAGCAGAAAATGACAGGAACTAATTAGATGACTAATCAATAAAACGATTTATGGTCATTTTTTGCTATTCTTATAATTACTATTTGCTGTATTTGAATAAATTACTTTGAAAAATTCAGAAAAGGTGTATATTAATAAATTGTACATTAAAAATAAAGAAATTCTTAATATTATCTTTATAAAAAAGAAAGAAATGCATAAATGGTTTATTGGGAAGATGTGTATGTTTTTTAATGTATAAAAGGGCTCATGCATTTATGATACCCTTATTATAGAGCATCAGTATTTATGATGTCCTGATCGCAATATGTTGCAGACTCAAGGACACATTATGCGTAGGGTCTGAAAGAAAAATGAAAGGGAAATGATGCTTTCGGAAGCATCATGAAAGAGGAGAGTATGAGTACATTTAGGAAGAAAGGCTTATTGTGCCTTGCAGTGCTGCTGCTTGCAGGACTTATGCTGTGTTTGGCTCCCGAGGATGAGGTTTATGCAGCCTGTACGCATGATTTTCAGGGACATGCATGGTTTACTTCGAGAGGTAAAGATGCAACCTGCACAGAGCAGGGTGAGGAGTATAATTATTGCGCATTATGCGGTGAACGTGTGACAAGAGCTACCCCTGCACTTGGACATGACTATACCAATTCGGATATGGTGCAGGTACATCCGACCTGTACGAAGGACGGCTATAGGGAAACTCAATGCTGGAGATGCGGCTATAAGAACAGGGAGGTTTGGCCTGCTACGGGACATGCATTTACGCGTGGATATAACGTTGAAAAGGAAGCAACCTGTACAGAGGATGGTATTGCATTATATGTCTGTGCAAACGGCGGATGCGGTTTAGAGGACAGAAGACCGATTCCGGCTACAGGACATAAATTTGTCGTTACTGCAACACGCGAAGAAACCTGTACGCTGGGTGCATATAAAAAGGAAAAATGTACTGTCTGCGGTTTCGAACAGATGACACAGGAGGCCAGTTCAGGTCATTTATTTGATGAGACGGCATATGTTGTTGTGACAGCTCCTACAGCAACTGCAGCAGGTATCGGAAGATGTACCTGTTCACGCTGTGGTGCAACTAAGGATATTGTTCTTCCTGCAACCGGTCAGGGCTCAGGAAGCGGCTCGGGAACAGGCTCAGGAACAGGTTCAGGCAGTGGTTCGGGAACAGGTTCAGGCAGCGGTTCAGGAACAGGCTCAGGCAGCGGTTCAGGAACAGGTTCAGGTAGTGGTTCAGGAACAGGTTCAGGAAGCGGCTCGGGAACAGGCTCGGGAACAGGCTCAGGAAGCGGCTCGGGAACAGGCTCAGGAAGCGGTTCAGGAACAGGCTCAGGAAGCGGCTCAGGTAGTGGTTCGGGTAGCGGTTCAGGAACAGGCTCAGGAAGCGGCTCAGGAAGCGGTTCAGGTAGTGGTTCAGGCACAAGCGTTATCACAGGCGGAGACAATTCATGTCCTACAGGTCAGCACAGCTGGGGAAATTGGACAGAGGTTCAGGTTGCAACCTGTAAGACAGGTGCTATCAGAACAAGAATCTGCAGCAGATGTGGTGCAAAGGAAACAGCTACAACTGTCAAGGGAGACCATCAGTATAAAAAGGTTAAGGTTGCTTCAAATTGTACCGAATATGGATATACCTGCCAGGAATGCGTATTCTGTGGACGTCAGAAGGACAAGGAGCAGAACAAGAAGCTTGGTGAGCATGTATGGACTGAATGGGAGTGCAGCCAGAAGGAATCCTGCTATCTTGTAGGACATTATTCAAGATACTGTACAATCTGCAAGGCTTCAGACCATAAGGTTGTTGATAAGCTTGTTCACAGTTCTTCAAAATGGACAAAGGTAAAGGATTCAAAGGGAAATGTTGAATATACCGGAACCTGCAAGCTCTGCGGAAACAAGGTAACCATAGACAAGGCAGCATACAAGATTGCTACCAAGTCAAAGATTGTTTACAAGGCAAACGGCGGCAAAGGAAAAACAGCCTCAACAACAGTCGGTGCTGATGGAAAGCTTACCGTAGCAAAGAATAAATTCACTAAATCAGGATATGAGTTTGTTGGCTGGAATACAAAGGCTGACGGAACAGGAAAGACCTACAAGGCAAAGACAAAGCTTACGGCAAAGGGAAAGAAGGTTACCCTTTACGCAATCTGGAAGAAAAAATAAAAAGTGTTGACGGAAAAAGAGCAGTTTATGAGTGAATATCCATAGAGGATATCACCCGTCGGAAACGTACATATGCACCCTAAGGATGAATATACCGTCCTTAGGGTGCTTTTTTGACTGTGAATAGTAACTCTGTATCATATACTTGAACTTAACAGGAAAGAATGATAACATATTTACAGGTATGCAATGGTGAGCCCGAAAAAACATAAGGAGGACGGCCGGATGACAAAGGATGAACTTATCAGAATGATACGGGATAACGATTTTCTTCCTGATGGTGATATGATAGATAATTGTATATATCTTTTTGCGTCAGATGCCGAGGAGGCCTGCGGGCTGCTTGAGTATTATTACAGATTTGCACATAAATGCTTTCTGGTACAGGGCTCAAGCAACCATAACGGGGTTCACTATTGTACGGAGAAATACATTCTCAGGGCTGAGGGAAATACCACACTTCGGGCAAAATACCTTGTGATGCTGTATTCCCTCGAAATCGAGTATTATGCTGAAATGGGAGCCTGTCACGAGTGCCTGAGGTACGTTGACAGGGTGCTTGATATGGATATTTCCGGACATGAGGAATATATCGGAAGCGTTCTTAATATGATATTGAGCATTTTCCTGGAGTCAGGTATCTGCAGTGAGACAGGACGGTATATTGAGGCACTGAAAAAACTTGCCGATTTTTCGGGAAACGGGTCTGATGTATGTGCCATGTACTGCGGAACGCTGATGGAGGTTTACGCGGTACTGGGAAATGAGGAGGAGTGCCTGCATTATTCAGGACGGCTTGATACATATCTTAAGGGAAAAGCCAATCCGCAGCTGAAGCTTGTGATTCCCCTTTATCAGATGGGATGCCGGATCCTTCTTGACAAAGGAAAGCCGGCAGATGAATCCTTTATTAAGGATTTCTGCAGGGGGATGGACCGCCTGGTACGCAGGCAGGAGGTAAAGGATGATTTTTCATATGCCCTTCTCCCTGTATTCAGGGTTCTTCATACGAGCCTGACTGTAAGGCGGCTTTTAAAATATGTGGAGTATCTGATTGAGCATTCCAATTCACTTTCAGACCGGATAAAATTCTATGAATTCCTGACGGATGAGTGTGGACTTGACCTGACCCGATATCCGCGTCTGAGGAAGGGATACCTGGAATGCCTGAAAAAATATCATAGGGACAGCCGGGAGCATGTACGCCAGGCACTTTTGAATGAGCTGGCCCTGAATGAACTGGAGCGTACCTATGCAAGGGGCGCCTTATTTGACACCCTGACCGGTGTAGGCAGCCGAAATGCATATAATAACGAAATGGCAGGCTATAAAGCGAAGGACGGACAGCATCTGAATTCGACAAAATTTGCGATTGTACTTGTGGATGTGAACGGTCTGAAGGAGACAAACGATTTATTTGGTGATAATGCAGGAGACAGGCTCCTGACGGATGCGGCAGAAATCCTTGAAACGGGGTTTGGCGATTCCGGAAGGATTTATCGTGTGACGGGTGATGAATTCTGTGTTATTACCGAGCTTGACAGGGAGCAGATCGAGCAGAAGGTGAAGCTTGTAAGAAGCGGGCTGGACGAAAGAAATGAGAAGGAAAAACTGAAGCTGTCGCTTTCCATCGGATACACCTGTATTTCGGAACAGCCGGGAATGACAATTGATGAGCTTATTATCTGTGCGGGACACAGAAAGTATGAGGACAAGGTACGTTTTTATTCACAGGAAGAACATGACAGACGTGGCAGACGCACGTGAAATATAGGAGGATGGCAGGACAATGAGAATATATGATACGGTAATAATTGGTTCGGGACCTGCGGGGTTTGCAGCGGGGATATATGCCGCCAGGGCGGAAATGGATTTCTGCATAATTGAGAAATCGAGTGTTTCGGGCGGGCAGGTGCTTTCAACCTATGAGGTTGATAATTATCCGGGACTGCCCGGACTGTCGGGCGGTGAGCTGGCAGAAAAAATGCGTGAGCACTGCGAGAGGCTCGGCTGTGAATTCGTGACTGCAGAGGTAACGGATATTGTGCCCGGCGTAATGGCTGCAAACGGTTTTTTCAATGAGGTGAGCCTGACAGAGCCGGACAATTCGGGAGTTTCGGCAGACAGCAGTGCCCAGCCTGAAAACAGGACCGAGGCAATAGACTGGAAGAGACTTGTTTATATGATTACGCTGGATGATTCGGATGCGATTCTTGCGCGGAGCATTGTCGCTGCAACCGGGGCCTCACATCGTGTACTTGGTGCACCGGGAGAGGCTGAATTTACAGGTATGGGCGTGTCCTATTGTGCCACCTGTGACGGAGCATTTTTTAAGAATAAGGATGTAGCTGTTGTCGGTGGCGGAGATGTAGCGGTTGAGGACGGGATTTTCCTTTCAAGAATGTGCAGAAGGGTTTACCTTGTTCACAGGCGGAATGAATTCCGTGCTGCAAAAACACTTGTTACAAGAGCAAGGGAAACAGAAAATATAGAATTCGTGACAGACAGTGTGGTTGCTGAAATCTTCGGAAGCGATATGGTTGAAGGAATAAGGACGAAAAATGTGATTTCGGGTGAGGAACGTGAAATAGAGGTGAGCGGTGTCTTTGTAGCAGTCGGAATCACACCGGCATCGGGGCTTTTTAAACACCTTGCGGCCTGCAATGAAGGTGGATATATTATTGCTGACGAAACCTGCAGGACCTCGTGCCCGGGTATATTTGCGGCAGGAGATGTACGTAAGAAGCCCTTAAGGCAGATTGTTACGGCAGCGGCAGACGGCGCAAACTGTATCACATCAATTGAAAATTATCTGATGTGAATAAGGTCGGGCGCTTTTTCCAAAAGTTTCCCGGTGAAAATATTGTTCTTCTGTCGTCTGTATTATAGTTAAGAAAAAACAAAATAATGACGATACTGACATTGTATGTGTGTGTGATTCTGTAAGCTTAGAAATGGTTCGGGGGATAATGCTATGCCGGAGACTGTTTTGATTTGTTTATTTACCCTTTCACTTATTGTCAGTATCGTTCTTTTAATATATGTATTCTTCCAGGTTCCTTCGACGGAACAGAAAATACTGCAGCTGCTGGTTATTGCGAACTGGCTGGTAACACTTGGGAATACTATCAATATTACGCTTCCGATTGAAAAGGGTGCGGCACTCGGCGACACTATTATTTATCTTGGGGGGCCCTTTGTTTCCCTGTCTTTTTATCTTATTTTCTCACAGATTCTTAATATGCCGGCAAAGAAAAAACATATAATTGCCATGGTTACCGTGAACTTTATTTTCATTCTGACGGTTGTTTTTGACAGCAGGCTTCATATCGTTTATGAGGAGATTTCCTATTACCGTGAGGGCAGGATAACCTATTCTGACTATACCTTTGGCTGGATGTTCTATTTATATATGCTGTGGCAGATTTTATACATGGTCGTAGTAATAATAAAGATATTTAAATGCCGTAAAGTCGCACCGCTTAAATTCCGGCATTTAAAGCCTACACTTATTAAGTTCCTTTTCTGCGGATTTATGGCATATATTCCGTATCTGGTTATTACCTTCATGAATATGGAGGCCGAAGTAATAGGCATAAGCTGTACCTTTGCCACAGCACTGTTTGTAAGGACTGTACGTAAAAACAATGTATTTCCCATCAGGGTAAATGCAAAGGATAATATTATTAATGAACTGGATGATATTCTGCTGGTTACAACGCGTGAAGGGAGCTTTGAATATGCCAATAACCGTGCCAGGCGTCTGATAGAGGGAGTGGAGCTTTTCTCCTACGGTATGAAAATTGAAGGCAGGGACGAGCGTGTAGACAAAATGATAGCCATGAAGGACGGGGACACCGTTGAAATGGACGGGAAGACCTACCGCAAAAAAACACTGCCGTTTGAGTATCAGGGTAATCATCTTGGTGATATCCACTGGCTGCACGATGAAACCGTAGTTACAAATTATGTTAAGGAAATCGTGTGTCTCAAGGATGAGGCTGACCGTGCAAATGAGGCAAAAAGCACTTTCCTTGCGCATATGTCGCATGAAATAAGGACACCGATAAACGGTGTGCTTGGTCTTGACGAGATGCTGCTGCGGGAGGCGAAGGATCCTCAGACCATCGAATATGCGAATCAGATTATGAGAACGGGGAAAATGCTCCTTGCACTTGTAAATGATGTTCTTGATTATTCCAAAATAGAAGCGGGGAAAATGGTTATAGTTGAAAATGCCTATTATCCTGTGAGGATGTTTGATGATGTCGTTCTTTCGGTAGGAATGAGGGCGGATGAAAAGGGCCTTTCGGTCAGGAAAGAGATTTCCGACAGGATTCCGGAGGGACTGCTTGGAGACGAGACACGTGTAAAACAGATTGTGACGAACCTTATGACAAATGCCGTAAAATACACGGAAAAGGGAAGCGTTGTGCTAAAGGCCGATTATTTTGAGGCCGGAGAAGCGAATGCGGAATACCCGGATGAGCCTGAGAAACTGGTTGCTTGCGGAAGACTGTATGTGAGCGTTAAGGATACGGGAATCGGTATCAGGGATGAGGATATGGAAAAGCTGTACGGAAGCTTTGAACGTATCGAAAACATCACTACGCATAAAACAGAGGGAACAGGTCTTGGAATCAGCATTACCGTAAAGCTTCTAAAGCTGATGGCCGGAAGGCTTGAGGTAAGGAGTAAATTCGGTGAAGGCTCCGTATTCAGTGTGACCATACCTCAGAAAAGGGCTTCGATGTCTGATGGCGTAAGCGCTGCCGACAACGTAAAAGATCTGAAAAATGCAGGGTTTACGGCACCCGAGGCAGAAATCCTTGTGGTGGATGACAATAAAACGAATCTTGTTGTGGCAAAGGGACTTCTTAAGCGCACGCTTGTGAGGGTTGATGTGGCCGGCTCAGGTCCGGAATGTCTCGAGAAAATCAGGAAAAAGCATTATGACATAGTGCTGCTTGACCACAGGATGCCTGACATGGACGGCCTTGAAACCTTTGAACGAATGAATAAAACGGAGCATATGTGCAGGGGTGTACCGGTTGTCATGATGACTGCAGAGGCGGACTTGGGTGCAAGGGAATACTATCTTGGACTGGGAATGACGGACTATATTTCAAAGCCTCTTAATTCCGCGCTGTATGAAGCTATGATTGCAAGGCTGCTTCCTCAGGAGAAGGTCCGCTATAAATAAATGAATCTGTTTTTTCAAGGCGCACATTAATAAACTGTGTCCGCAAATGATAGTAACCTTTTTGAAATGTATGAAAATTGTTTTTTGGATAAAAGTGGTTGACAGAAATTGTTTTGTGCAAATTGCACAAATGACGCTTTAAAGCGATAAAGACTAAAAAAATAAAATGTGGATAAATTAGGTTTATAACTTAAAGTTATCCACATTTTTTTGACCAAAAACAGGCATTTTTTGAGTTATAAACCATTTTATCCACATTATCCACAAAAATCGACCACTTTTGTAGTCTTTTTTAATCAGTGTCAAGTGCGAAAGTTTGTTTTGTACTTTGTGATAAAATGACAAAAAATGAAAAAAATTGTTGACAAGTTTGTCTTTTGAAAATTGTTTTAATTGTACATACAATACAAGCTTACCGCACAAAATAAACCAACAATATTAATCGTTTTCCCGGATTATATAGTCGAAAATTTCAATATCCCTAAAGCCTAATCCAAGAAGATATTCTTTATCCTCTAAAGCTTTTTCATTTGTTTTATAGCCCGGGATTACAGGAACGCGGATGTGACACTTATCCTGGCAGCCCTTCTGTGCAATCAGCTGCAGGTTCCTTAACATGTTTTCATTGCTTTTTCCCGTATACGCCCTGTATATTTCCGGGTCCGTCGATTTGATATCGATGATGAAGAGCGTTATTGCTTTAAGCAGCCTGTCTAATATTCCGGTATCCTCATCCTTTGGTGTAAGGCAGAGATTCAGTGAGGTTTCAACATTGACTGCGATATCCTCCCTAAGTCTTTCCCTGAAGGTAAGGATGTTTTCTGCCCAAAGCAGGGATTCACCGCCCCCGAAGGTTATACCTCCGCCTGTTGCCATATAGTAGCAGTAGTCCGACATAACATCATCTATCAGGCTGTCAACGCTGTAGTTCCGGTAAATACCTGCATTCAGCACCTTTTTGTTGAGGCAGTAGCTGCATTTTAATGGGCAACCTAAAAGGGCCACTAATGTAGTGACCCCTTTCCCGTCTGTATTCATTCTGTGTTTTATGATTGAAATGACCTTAAAGGCTAATTCTTTTCTATATAGTCCCAAATGCTGAACTCCTCACCGTTGCTTGTTGTAGCGTCGCCCGAGAAAATATCTACGGAAATAACATCGACTACTTTACATATCATATTGCCGTCCTCGATTACCGGCATACCGCAGAAGGTGATATCGGCCATATTCCCGTTGTAGTATTCAATACCTGCGGATATGGCATTTTTATATTTGCAGCAGGCAGATATGATATCCTCCTCCGAAATCCTTCCCTCAACATCATAGTTGTATTCTTCAACCGGTGCGGGGACATCGCCCTCCAGTTCCACAATATCCGGACCGTCGGTGTCCGTCGTATTATTATCGGTATCCTCCGGCTGAATGCTATCGGGATTCGGGACATCACCTGCAAGTTCGAAGTCGGCGGGATCCGGGTCATTAATTACCGGTTCGCTGATACCTGTATCAGGATCACCAACATAGACAACATCACCCATAAGAGGTTCTTTGGTTATCTTATTTGCGCCGGGATTATCAACATCTCCATCAAGCTCAATAACAGATGGCGTAGGAGCCTCAACGAGACCGGATACCTCAGGGGCGCAGCCCGACAGTGCAATTACGGTAGCTGCCACAGCACCTGAAAGAAGGACCCTGTTCAGCTTTTTTTCTTCACTCTGGCATTTGGGACAGGTTCCGCGGCACTCACCCTCGTAGGTACACTCTGTCTGGTTCAGCTCGACGCCGAGCTTTTCAGCCATTTTTTTTCTTATGGATTTCAGTTCCCTGCATTTTTCCTTGTTGGTCATATGCCTTAACCCTCCCTTGCACGAATTTCGAATGACTTCAGCATTTCGAGAGCACTAAGTGCGAAGAAATGCGTGTATCATAGGGCATCGGTTATTTTGACGCCCTAATCATTATATTATATATGGAAATAATAATCAATAGGATGTATCATCCGCCGTGCAGTGCTGTTTTTTGCCTTTAGGGGTTGAAACTTACTTCGAAAAATGATAGAATGCATGTTAAGATTGTCGTTTTGTATCTTTTTACGGCATTATTAATGAGTGGAATGGAGTTTCAGATGACAGAGAAGAGTTTTTGGAGAAAAATATTTAAGACACGCAGCGAGCGTGAAATAAAGAGAATCAAGCCGATTGCCGATAAAATCGAGGCTCTTGAGCCTACGATGCAGGCCAAGAGCGATGAAGAGCTGAAGGCAATGACGGCAGAATTCAAGAAGAGACTGAAAAGCGGGGAAACCCTTGATGATATTCTTCCGGAGGCATATGCCGTTGCACGTGAGGCAGGTGTGAGAACTCTCGGAATGAGGGCCTTCTATGTTCAGCTGCTCGGTGCCATCATTCTTCATCAGGGAAGAATTGCGGAAATGTTCACCGGTGAAGGAAAAACACTTACTTCAGCGCTTGCGGTATATCTGAATGCGCTTGAGGAAAAGGGTGTTCATGTCGTAACGGTAAATGATTACCTTGCAAAGCGTGATGCCGAGAACATGGGACATATCTATGAATTCCTCGGTGTATCCTGCGGATACCTTCTCAACAGTCTTGAAAACGATGACAGACGCAAGGCCTATGCCTGCGATATTACATATGGAACGAACAATGAATTCGGTTTCGACTATCTGCGTGACAACAGAGTCATCTATAAGGAGCAGATGGTTCAGAGGGATCTTCATTTTGCAGTAATCGATGAGGTTGACTCCTGTCTTATTGATGAGGCCAGGACACCTCTTATCATTTCAGGTCAGAGCGGAAAATCAACGAAGCTCTACGAAATGTGCGACATCCTTGCCAATACGCTTAAAAAGGGCGAGGAGAAGGAAATGTCAAAGATGGAATCGGTTATGGCTGCCAAGTTCGGCGGTGATATGGCCGAGGAAACAGGAGACTTTGTCGTTAATGAAAAGGAAAAGACGGTAAACCTTACTGCAGAGGGTGTTACAAAGGTTGAGCAGTTCTTCCACTTAGACAACTTTGCAGATGTTGAAAACCTTGATATCCAGCACCATATCATACTTGCCCTCCGTGCACATTATCTGATGGCAAAGGACAAGGACTATGTTGTAAAGGACAATGAGGTACTTATTGTTGATGACTTTACGGGACGTATTCTTCCGGGACGCCGTTATTCGGACGGTCTTCATCAGGCAATTGAAGCCAAGGAGCATGTAAAGGTCAACAGGGAAAGCAAGACGCTTGCGACAATTACCCTGCAGAACTATTTCAATAAATATGAGAAGAAATGCGGTATGACAGGTACTGCCATTACCGAGGAAAAGGAATTCCAGGAGATTTACGGAATGGATGTTGTTACCATTCCGCCCAATAAGCCTGTTATCCGTATTGACCATGAGGACGCCGTTTACCGTACACATAAGGAAAAAATCGAGGCAATTGTTGAGGCTGTTGCAGAAGCACACAGCAAGGGACAGCCTGTTCTGGTCGGTACCGTTACAATTGAGGCCTCGGAGGAAATCAGCTTTTATCTGAAGAAGCGCGGAATCCAGCACAATGTACTGAATGCCAAGTTCCACGAAATGGAGGCTGAAATCGTTGCCCAGGCCGGCCGTTTCAATGCAGTAACAATCGCCACAAATATGGCAGGACGTGGTACGGATATCAAGCTCGGAGGAAGCGGTGAGGACTGCATAGCAGAGGTTGCCGCAGAGGAGGCAGAGCGCGTAAAGGCTGTGGGCGGCCTGTGCATCATCGGTACGGAGCGTCATGAATCACGCCGTATTGACAACCAGCTGCGCGGACGTTCCGGACGTCAGGGCGATCCCGGTGAATCCAAGTTCTATATTTCCCTTGAGGACGATCTGATGCGTCTCTTCGGTGGTGAAAGAATGATGTCGGTATTTAATTCGCTCGGAATCCAGTACGGACAGGAAATCCACCATAAGATGCTTTCGAACGCAATTGAGCGTGCACAGAAGAAGATAGAGAACAATAACTTCGGTATCAGAAAGAACCTTCTTGAGTATGACCAGGTTAATAATGAGCAGCGTGAAATCATTTATGCCGAAAGACGCCGCGTACTTGATGGCGAGAACATGCGTGATACAATCCTCCGTATGGTTCAGGAGAACGTTGAGGTCTGCGTGAATTCCGTTATCCGTGAGGACCAGTATCCGGAGGAGTGGGATTTGAACGAGCTGAATGAGATACTTCTCCCCATTATCCCTGTTGAGCCTGTTTCCATCAGTGCTGATGAGATGAAGACCATGAAGAAAAATAAGCTTATGCAGAAGCTTAAGGAGGAGGCCGTTCATCTTTACGAGGAAAAGGAAGCAGAGTTTGATGTTCCCGAGGAATTCCGTGAGTGCGAGCGAATCATCCTTCTTCGTGCAATTGACACGAAGTGGATGAACCATATTGACGATATGGACCAGCTCCATCAGAATATCGGTCTGCAGAGCTATGCACAGAGAAATCCTGTTGATGAATATAAGCTTCAGGGCTTTGATATGTTCCAGGAGATGACGGACGGTATTTCAGAGGATACCGTAAGGATGCTTTTAAGAGTACAGGTTGAGAAAAAGATTGAACGTGAGCAGGTTGCAAAGGAAAGCGGAACCAATAAGGATGAAAGTGTTGTAAACGCTCCTAAGCGCCGTGTTTCAAAGAAGATTCAGCCGAATGATCCCTGTCCCTGCGGAAGCGGAAAGAAGTTTAAGTTCTGCTGTAAGGGCAACGGAAAGTATGATGGTTAAAAAACTGCCATTGAATTATCGTTAATATATTTTGTGGCATCGGAGGATAAAAGAAATGGTAGCACTTGACCAGATAAAGTATGAATTGAACCAGTTCGAGGCCCCCTTAAAGGAGGTCGGCGATTCGCTGGATCTTGAAAAGAAAACCTTCAGGATTGAGGAAATAGAAGGTATCATGGAGGAGGAAGGCTTCTGGAATGATGCCGCAAAGGCACAGAATTACATGAAGGAGCTGAAGAATCTGAAGGATACCGTTCAGGAGTACAAGGACCTGCAGGCTAAATTCGGTGATATTTACGGACTCATGGAGATGATCGAGGAAGAAAACGATGAGTCCATGGTTCCCGAGGTTCAGGAGGAATTCGAGAGCTTTAGGAATGCCTTTGAGGAAATGCGTCTTGCAACACTGCTGGACGGTGAATTCGATAAAAATAATGCAATCCTTACGCTTCATGCGGGAGCGGGCGGAACGGAGGCCTGTGACTGGTGCCATATGCTTTACAGAATGTACAGTATGTGGGCACAGGCAAAGGGCTTTTCGGTTGAACTGCTGGATTTCCTGGAGGGTGATGAAGCCGGCTATAAGCAGGTTACCCTGCAGATTAACGGCATGAATGCCTACGGGCATCTTAAATCGGAGCATGGCGTTCACAGACTTGTCCGTATTTCTCCCTTCAATGCACAGGGAAAGCGTCAGACGTCCTTCGTTTCCTGCGACGTAATGCCTGATATTGAGGAGGACCTTGATATCGATATTCCCGATGATGATATCAGAATCGATATTTTCCGTTCCTCAGGTGCAGGCGGACAGAAGGTTAATAAGACCTCATCGGCTATTCGTATTACGCATTTTCCGACCGGTATCGTTGTATCCTGTCAGAATGAGCGTTCACAGTATCAGAATAAGGACAAGGCTATGCAGATCCTGAAGTCCCGTCTGCTTATCCTGAAGCAGCAGGAGAATCTGGACAAAACAGCCGATATACGTGGCGAGGTAAAGGACAACAATTTCGGAAGTCAGATACGTTCCTATTTCCTCCAGCCCTACAAGATGATAAAGGATCTACGTACAGGCGCAAGCACGGCAAATGCAGATGCGGTCCTGGACGGCGATATAGATTTATTTATTAATGGATATCTGAAGTGGCTTAAACAGGGGTGTCCCGCTTATAAGGGAGGAGACCTGGCAGAATAAATATCCGGAGGCTCAGTATGAATGTTCAGGTTATTTGTGAAGTTGGCGGTCAAGTATTCAGTATGGACGGAGGTCTTGTGAGCAGTGTTGAAAACGGCACTACTGAAACGAGGCTTGCAGGTGCACCCGAATGCTGTGAGGGAATCATCTGCTTTAGGGACAGCTGGGTTCCTGTTATTGATATGCGCAGACTGTTCAATATCGGGGATAGCAACCGTCCGAAGCTGAGTCAGATAGTTTATATGAAGTGCAGGCAGGGGATTATGGGCTTCAGGGTTGACAAGGTGATTGAAATCGGCAATGTGCCTGAGGAGTCCATTCAGACTATTCCTGTTATTGTTTCCCAGGGCAGAACCGCATATGTTAAGGGTGTTGCCCGTCATAATGACAGACTTGTGATTATTGCGGACCACAACCGTTTTCTTTCAAGGGATGAGGTTGCCGACATTAACGAGGCACTGGATTCCTTAAGGAATCAGCAGAACCCGGATGAACAGGATGGGGAGATTGCCGGGGAAAGTACCGAAGCTGCGGAGGAAAGCACCGAAGCTGCGGAGGAACAGGTATAAAACAGCAATATAAGAATATGACTGAGGGCTGATTATTATATGGCGACCGGGTATTACCCAGGTCGCTGTTTCTTCCTAAGTTGCGGTAAACATATCGGAGTGGAAGACGACGGACGTCAGGAGGGAATATGATGAGTATAAAAAGGATCAGATTTGGGGATGACATTCTGAAGGAAAATGAAACCAGTGCAAACAGACTGATTTGCCGGGGTATGATGGTTATCGGGGTATTCTGCACAGTTTATCTCGGAATTCTTTTATTAATGTGGGATAAATGGATCGGCCAGATTAGCTATGCTGTCCATTTTAAGTGTGTTATCGGAGGTATACTTCTTATTCTTATAAACTGCTGCTTCGGAAGGTCGATTAATTATGATACGGGGTGGCTCAAATATTTTCTGATGTTTTCGATGATAGTCATTCTTTCAACAATCAGTATCCTGGGCGTATACGGGCTGACTCTCGGCTTTGCGGTGCCTATTGTTTTAAGCTGCAGATATTATTCGGAGAAGTTTACCTGGGTTACAATAATTGCGACCTTCATCGCACTTATTATTTCCCGGGTCCTGAGCGTCCTGTTCGGTATTTACGAGGGCTATGTTGATATTAATATGATGAATATACCACGGGGCTCGACTGTTACGTTTGGCAATTCCGTTTCGAAAACGATGCTTGAATGCTATGAGGTAGATGTATTGAGCTACCTTGGGGAAGGTATAGGATACATGCTGATTAATCTCGGATTATTTGTTATTATATCCTTCGCAGCGCTGAATTTTGTTAAATACGGAAGACGTGTGGCCGAGGACAGCAGAAAGCTGGAGACGGAAATTCTGGTTTCACAGATACAGCCTCATTTTATATTTAACACTCTTGCTACAATCGGAGAGCTTTGCAAATCCGACCCGGAAACAGCCGGTGAAGTGACCACAAATTTCACGAACTATCTGAGGCTTAATATGAATGTCGTAAAGGATGTCAGGTTTATTTCCTTTGCGAAGGAAATGGAATATGTAAACTACTATGTTGAGATAGAAAAAATCAGATTTGAGGGAATGATATCCCTTGAATGCAATCTGGAATATATGGATTTTAAAATTCCGCCCGTTACCGTGCAGCCTATGGTTGAAAATGCAATAAAGCACGGAATACGACCTAAGGACTGTCCCGGAACGATAAGGATTGCGTCGCGCCTTGTGGACCGCTGGGCAGAGATTACCGTTGAGGATGACGGAATCGGGTTTGACGCTGCAAAGGCCTTCAGCAGTGAAAGGAAGCATATAGGAATACACAATGTAAGTGCGCGCCTTGAAAGAATATGCGGAGGCGTCCTGACGGTTGAAAGTGAGCCCGGAGCGGGAACGAAGGTGACAATAAGAGTCCCTGCGGATTTAGAGTGAGGGAGGCGGCAGAAGGATTTTTATGGACCATTTTATTCTGCACAGTGAATATCAGCCTACCGGCGACCAGCCGGAGGCTATAAAACAGCTCGTTAAGGGCTTTGAAGAGGGAAATCAGTTTGAAACGCTGCTTGGTGTAACGGGCTCGGGAAAAACCTTTACAATGGCGAATGTCATTGCGGCGCTTAACAAGCCAACACTTGTAATAGCACATAATAAAACGCTTGCGGCACAGCTCTACGGTGAATTTAAGGAGTTTTTCCCTGAAAATGCCGTAGAGTATTTTGTCAGCTATTATGATTATTATCAGCCGGAGGCCTACGTACCTTCGACAGATACTTATATTGAAAAGGATTCGGCGATAAATGATGAAATAGACCGTCTGCGCCATTCTGCGACTGCTGCGCTTGCGGAGCGGCGGGATGTCATTATTGTTGCCAGCGTTTCATGCATTTATGGAATTGCGGCGCAATCCGATTATACCGATATGACGCTTTCAATCAGGCCGGGAATGACCTTTGAGCGTGATGCCATGCTGCATCGCCTGATAGATATGCAGTATATCCGCGATGAGATTGATTTCCACCGTGGTACCTTCAGAGTCCGCGGTGACGTAGTGGAGATTTTCCCTATCGCCTCGGATGATTTCGGATACCGGGTTGAATTTTTCGGTGATGAGATTGACCGTATTTCACAGTTTGATGTCCTGACGGGAGCCGTAAAGGCAAGGATGGAGCATGTGCTTCTTTTCCCTGCTTCTCATTATGTCGTGCCCGAGGAAAGAATGAAGACGGCACTGAAAAATATTGAGGAGGAGCTTGCGGAGCGTGTAAAGTATTTTAAGGAGCGCGACAAGCTTTTAGAGGCACAGCGAATCAGCGAAAGAACCAATTTTGATATGGAAATGCTCCGGGAAACGGGCATATGTTCAGGAATTGAAAACTATTCCATGCATCTTGCAGGGCTGAAGCCGGGGTGTACGCCCCATACCCTGCTGGAGCATTTTGGCGATGATTTCCTGATGATAATAGATGAGTCCCATATGACAGTCCCGCAGTTCCGCGGTATGTTCAACGGAGACCGTGCCCGCAAGCAGATGCTTGTTGATTATGGCTTCAGGCTTCCCTCAGCGCTTGACAACAGACCTCTCCGTTTTGAGGAATTTGAGTCCATGCTCGACCGGGTTATGTTTGTTTCAGCGACACCGGGACCCTATGAGACGGAGCATGAGCTGCTTCGTACAGAGCAGGTGATAAGGCCTACCGGACTTCTTGACCCGCTTGTTGAGGTGCGTCCTGTTGCCGGCCAGATAGACGATCTGATTTCGGAAATCAGGAACGAAAAGAAGAAGCATGAGGCTGAAAACGAACAGAATCCGGGCGGGAAGGTTCTGGTTACAACACTTACAAAGCGAATGGCCGAGGAGCTGACGGAATACCTCCGTGCAGCCGGAATCCGCGTTAAATACCTGCATTCGGATGTAGATACACTTGAACGGTCTGAAATCATCAGGGATATGCGAATGGATGTTTTTGATGTTCTGGTAGGAATAAATCTGTTAAGGGAAGGTCTGGATATTCCCGAGGTGAGCCTTGTCGCCATACTGGACGCTGACAAGGAGGGCTTCCTCCGTTCGGAGGTTTCGCTGATTCAGACCATCGGACGTGCTGCGCGAAATGCCAACGGACATGTTGTAATGTATGCGGATGTGATGACGGATTCAATGCGCCGTGCCATAACCGAAACAAACAGACGAAGGGAAATCCAGTCCCGTTTTAATGAGGAAAACGGAATTGTTCCAAAAACCATTGTTAAAAAGGTACGTGAGCTTATCAGCATTACGAAGAAGGTGGACAAGGAGTATTACGGCATCAATAAGGAGCCGGAATCGATGTCTGCAAAGGAACTGGAGGCAGCAGCAAGAAAGCTTCTGAAGGATATGCAGAAGGCAGCTGCGGAGCTGGAATTCGAGAAGGCTGCAGAGCTTCGTGACAGAATGATGGAGATAAGGAAGAAGCTTGCAGAGATGTGAATAAATGGCTGGTGAACGGTTATACGATAAAACAGATGTACAATTTATATGTTGACACATGAACATATGTTTGATACAATGAAGCAGGCTTATCAGCAGAGCGGAATCAGAACTGCATGGAGGTTAAAGACAGTATGGATGACATGGTTCAAAAATATATAAGGGTCAGAGGAGCAAAGGAAAACAACCTTAAGAATCTGAATGTTGATATTCCGAGAGACAGATTTGTTGTTCTGACCGGGCTTTCGGGCTCAGGCAAGTCTTCACTTGCCTTTGATACCCTGTATGCGGAGGGGCAGAGACGATATATGGAGTCGTTGTCCTCCTATGCACGTCAGTTCCTGGGAATGATGGAAAAGCCTGATGTTGAATCGATAGAGGGGCTTCCGCCGGCTATATCGATCGATCAGAAATCCACGAATCATAATCCCAGATCTACGGTAGGTACTGTTACGGAAATATATGACTATTTCCGTCTGCTTTATGCCAGAATAGGTATCCCGCATTGTCCGAAATGCGGTAAGGAAATAAAGCGCCAGACAATAGACCAGATGGTCGATGAGGTGATGAACCTGCCAGAGGGTACACGCGTTCAGCTTCTTGCGCCTGTGGTGCGCGGAAGAAAGGGCGAGCATACAAAGGTTTTCGAGCAGGCAAAACGAAGCGGCTATGTTCGCGTACTGGTTGATGGCCATACCTACGATCTCGGTGAGGAAATAAAGCTTGAAAAGAATAATAAGCATAATATTTCCGTGGTAATAGACCGTCTTGTGATAAAGGCCGGTCTTGAAAAACGGCTTACGGATTCCCTGGAAAGCAGCCTTAAGCTCGGAGAGGGACTGACTGTCTGCGAAATAGTAAGATATCCTGAGGGTGTTCAAAAAAAGGATATGCCGAAAAACAGTATGAAGGGCAGGAAAGAGGGAACGGAGCAGGATAAGCCGGAGCAGATGATTTCTGAGGGAAGCGAGGGCGAAATAACCCTCAGCCAGAATTTTGCCTGTCCTGACTGCGGTATCAGTATTGAGGAGGTTGAGCCAAGAACCTTCTCCTTCAACAATCCCTTCGGAGCCTGTCCGGAGTGCCACGGACTCGGAACCAGGATGGAATTCAGCGAGGATTTGATTGTTCCGGACCGGAGCGTAAGCATTATAGAAAAAAATGCCATGACGGTGAACGGCTGGAAATCGCTGAATGATACAGCCTCCTGGTCAAGAATCATTCTGGATGCGGTGGCAAAAAAACAGAAAATAGACCTTTCAAAGCCTTATGAAAAGCTCTCCGCCGGGGAGCGGGATATCCTGATGAACGGAACGGGAGCGGAAAAATACCGTATTGCATATAAGGGAATGCGGGGTGAGGGCGTTTATGATGTGACCTTCGAGGGAATTATCGGAAACATTAAGCGCCGTTACCGTGAGGCCTCACAGTCTGCAAGGCAGGAATATGAGGAGTTTATGCAGATAACGCCCTGCGACGTATGCGGCGGAAAAAGACTGCGCCCCGAAGCCCTTGCCGTTACCGTCGGCGGAAAAAATATTTCCGAGGTGACCGACATGTCCATAGTTGAACTGAACGGCTTCATGAGAGGGCTTGAACTTACACGGATGCAGAAAAATATAGGCAGTCTGGTTTTAAAGGAAATAAATGCCCGTATAGGCTTTCTGATAGAGGTAGGTCTTGATTATCTGACGCTGTCGCGTGCAACAGCCTCACTTTCCGGTGGCGAGGCACAGCGTATAAGGCTTGCGACGCAGATCGGTTCAGGACTTGTCGGTGTTGCCTATATTCTTGATGAACCAAGTATCGGTCTTCATCAAAGGGACAATGAAAAGCTGATAAAGGCCCTGAAGGATCTGAAGGATTTGGGCAATTCGCTTCTTGTTGTTGAGCATGACGAGGATACCATGCGTGCCGCAGATTATATTGTGGATATCGGTCCCGGAGCGGGGGTAAACGGCGGTGAGGTTGTTGCCTGCGGTACGGCAGAGGAAATATCCGCAAATCCCGATTCCATTACCGGCGCATATCTGAGCGGAAGGTTGAAAATCGGAGTTCCGAAGAAAAGAAGGACACCGAAGGATTATATTACAATAAAGGGTGCAAGGGAGAACAACCTGAAAAATATAGATGTGGATATTCCCCTGGGCGTGTTTACCTGCGTAACGGGTGTTTCCGGCTCGGGAAAGAGCTCGCTTATCACAGAAATACTGTATAAACGCCTTGCACGGGAGCTGAACAGGGCAAGAACCCTTATACCCGGAAGGCATGACGATATAGTCGGACTTGAAAAGCTCGATAAGGTAATTGATATTGACCAGTCGCCCATAGGCAAAACACCAAGGTCGAATCCGGCCACCTATACCGGTGTCTTTGACATGATCCGTGATCTTTTTGCATCTACTACAGACGCAAAAATGAAGGGCTATGATAAAGGACGCTTCAGCTTTAATGTCAAGGGCGGACGCTGTGAGGCCTGCAGCGGGGACGGAATCATTAAAATAGAGATGAACTTCCTGCCGGATATTTATGTTCCCTGTGAGGTATGCGGTGGAAAACGTTACAACCGTGAGACGCTGGATGTCCTTTATAAGGGGAAAAACATATACGATGTTCTTGAAATGCCGATTGAGGAGGCCGTCCGTTTCTTTGAAAATGTTCCCTCCATAAGGCGTAAGATTGAAACACTGAATGATGTCGGTCTGGGATACCTGAAGCTGGGGCATCCTTCAACCTCTCTTTCAGGCGGTGAGGCACAGCGTGTGAAGCTGGCTACCGAGCTGAGCCGGAGAAGCACAGGGAAGACAATTTATATACTCGACGAACCGACAACGGGACTTCATTTCGCGGATGTCCAGAAGCTGATTGATATCCTTCAGCAGCTTACTGAGAGCGGAAATACCGTTGTTGTTATAGAACACAATCTGGACCTGATAAAAAATGCTGACTACATTATTGATATCGGTCCTGAGGGTGGCTTCAGGGGAGGTACGGTTGTTGCAACGGGAACTCCTGAAGAGGTTGCAAAAAATAAGGACTCGTTTACGGGAGAATTTTTGGCAAAGCTGCTAAAGAAATAAAGTGTCATCGGGAGATTAACAGAATGAGTAATTTTTATGCCATGATGTCCAGAATGAAATATATTAACCGCTGGGCACTTATGAGAAATTCCTACACGGAAAATATCAGTGAGCATTCACTGGAGGTAAGCATGCTGACACATGCACTTTGCGTCATCGGAAACAGAAGGCTGGGAAAGAAGCTTGATGCTGAGCGTGCGGTGATGATTGCGATATATCACGATGCAACGGAAATCATAACAGGAGATATGCCGACACCCATAAAATACCTTAACAAGGATATAAAGGGTGCCTTCAAGGATATTGAGGCACAGGCTGCGAACAAGCTTTTATCGCTTTTGCCCAAGGACCTGCGTGGGGAGTATACGGATATTTTCTTCCCGAGGGAGGAGGATGAGTATATCTGCCGGCTTGTAAAGGCTGCCGATAAGCTTTCCGCGCTGATTAAATGCATTGAAGAGGAAAAAATGGGAAATGCCGAGTTTAAGAGTGCGGATGATACAATAAGGAGCTCTCTTTCGGAGATGAAGCTTGAGGAGGCAGATATTTTCATGGAGGAATTCCTGCCCGCCTACAGTCTTACTCTGGATGAATTGCAGAGCTTATAAGCGGAGTTGCGCAGAACCTTAAAGTTAACGGAATATTAGCCGGTTTGTATAAGATAAACAAACACAAGATAATGTATGCGCAAATTGAGTGCAAAATGACGAAAATTTTTATAATATGATATTGCATTGGTTCTACAACTGTGTTACACTTCAATATGTGGGGTCAAAACATAGGTTTTGTACACAAAATATTGACGGATAACAGTGTAGTTGAATTGACTGCTTCAATGAATCAATTCAGTTATGCGTTTTCACTTAATCACAAGATTTAGTGGGGGCAGGACAGCTGTGGGAGAAAAATTGCGCAGACAGGAGAATATGAAGGTAACACAGCGGCTTACGTTTGAAAACGTGAAGAGATCGCTGTTTGTTTCCATTGCCTGCATCTGCTGTATGCCGGTCCTTATGATAATAAATGCAGTCGGTGGTGAAACGGGTACGGATGGCATACTGTTCGGCCTTATGGTATTCTGTGAGCTGCTTTCAATCAGCTTTACCGTGCTGACATATATGGCCATGAGGTCCAGGGACATGAATATGTGCGGCATGGCCTACAAGGGCTTCTGGATATTCTTTGAACTGTTTTCATTTGTGCTGATATATGCAAATAAGCTGGCGGAAAGCGGAATCACCTTTTACTGCGTCATGCTTGTGGCGATTATGCTTGTTCCCGTACTTCCGCTGAATGAACTGCTTTACGGAGTGGTTGCCGAGGTGGCATATGTCGTTGTTCTTTCGGCATGCTTCGGTACAACGGCCTATGAGGTATTCAATATCCTTGCACTTAATGTAGTTCTTTTCATAATGTCGAGATATCTGTATGCCCGTACAATTGAACATATCCGGCTGAAGGAACGTGTTCAGGAGACCGGAGATAAGGCGGTAAATGATATTGCAACAGGCCTGTTGAATTTCAAGGGACTCGAAAAGCGTGCGTATCATTCGGTAGTTGACAGTATAAAGAACAACCAGGTATTTGGCGTACTGATGATAGACATCGATGAGCTTCAGAAATACAATCTGGCATATGGCTCGCAGGCAGGTGACAAGCTCATCTGTGAAATAGGCGAAATCATATGCGCTACTGTAATAAAGCACACTGATATTGTAGCAAGACTTGAGGGCGGACGTTTTATGGTCTGCATGGAAAGCAATGTACGCGGTGAAGCTGAAAATATGGGCGAGAAGGTCCGTATGTTTGTGGAGCGCAAGAGAATACCCCAGTCGAGACAGGCAAACAACTCCTTTGTAACTGTTACTGTTGGTGTAGCGGCTGCTATCCCGGGCTCCGATAACGATTTTTATGAGCTGTATGATATGGCTGAGGCGGCTATGTATACCGCTAAGGATCAGGGCGGAGATATGGTTCTGTTCGATAATCATCTTCGTGGGAAATATAGAAAAAAGGCGAATTAATATTCTGCAAACAATACAAATTATTTGAAAATTATATAATAATTACACAATAACAGCCAAAGAATTCAAAAATATTTAAAGAAGTGCTTGCTATTTTTAGATAAAAGTGTTATAGTAAACATACTAAATCAGAAGCATCCTGAGGTGTTCGCGGACCCGTATTTTTGAACCTACATTCATAATAAGGGATTCCAACATTTATAGGTTAATGTCAGGCCTCCATCGAGTGGAAGGCAGCGGTCTATTTGAGGTTACCCACCTAGCCAGAGCTAGGACTCAGAAAGAGGGAAACGGCATTTTGGGTGTTTCTTGTAAGGCGGCTTCGGTCGCCTTTTTTATTATACAGGGGGAAAGAACATGCATATTACAATGACAGGAAATCTTGGAAGCGGAAAATCGACAATTTCAAAAATCATCTCTCAGGATTTCGGCTATGAAATCTATTCAACCGGAAAAATCCAGCGTGAGCTTGCTGCAGAACGCGGACTTACCGTGCTCGAAATGAACCAGCTCATGCAGCAGGACCATTCCTTTGACAACATTATTGATGACAAGGTACGTCAGGTTTCAATTGAAAGAAAGGACGACCTGTTCTTCGATTCAAGACTTGCATGGCATTTTGCGGTTGACACCTTCAAGGTATTCCTTTCAGTAAACATAAACGAGGCAGCAAGACGTGTATTTGGCGATAACCGTGGCGATGTTGAAACCTACACTTCAGTTGAGGACTGTAAAAACCAGCTGAAGGAAAGAGCACATACCGAGGACATACGGTATGAGGAAATCTACGGAATCCATTACTTTGATTTATCAAACTACAACCTGATTCTTGACTCAACCTTCAGTACACCTGCAACCCTTGCAGGAATTCTGATGTCAGAAAAGCGCAGATATGAAGAACGTGTTGCAGCCGGAGAAAAGAACATACCTACAAGAATCCTCCTTTCACCTAACCGTCTTTTGGGTATGAATGTAGGAAACACAAAGGACAATGACCTGATTTTTGAAACAGATGCAGTAATCTCCTCAGGAGATGATGACTTTGAAATCATCTCAGGACGTGAGCAGATTGAAAGAGCTGCTCGCGAAGGCTATGAATTTGTTGCAGTAAAAGAGTAACCCCTCTTTAATGGGGTTATGCTTCGGCCTCCAGCTTCATAAGGTATTTCTCTGCGAACTGGTCCTTCAGGCTGCGGTACTCTGAACTTGACCTGCGGAGCTGCTTGGTGTATTCGTGCATATCGAAGGAATCGGCTTCGGTGTAGCGCTCGATAACGTGAAGTGCAACATTGGAGCAGTAGGCTGAAATACGCTCGAAGCTTGTCAGACACTCCACAAGCGAAATACCGCTCTGCACAGTACATTCACCCTTCTGGAGACGCTGGACATGGTGACCCTTTACAACCTCACACATGGAAACGATAATTTCGCGGAGCGGCTCAACCTTGAAGGCAAGCGAATCATTATCTGTAGTAAAGGAGCCGACGGTCATACGGAGAACCTCGGAAACGGCCTCGTTCAGAAGGTCAAGCTCTCTGACTGCAGCCTCAGAAAAAACAATTTTTGAATTCTGATTGTATTCCGCCACATCGGAAATTTTTATACAATGGTCACCCATACGCTCGAAATCCATGATACTGTGCATGATTTCGGCAGAAAGCTTAATCTCGTCATCACGCAGCTTACACTCGGAAAGCTTTACCAGATAGTCGTTCAAAACGGTTTCCGATTTGTCCAGGAACATCTCGTTGTCTGCCATCAGTGTCAGCGTTTTTTCATTGAATTCCTTGTGCATGTCGATTGCAAGACCGTAGTTTTCAATAACGGTGGTACCCATTCCGTTGATAACCTTGCGGCACTGCTCGAGTGCAACGGAGGGAGTTTTGAAAAGCATGGGATCCAGCATACGGAGCTCCTGGTCGATTTTTGAAGGCTTGGAGCTTTTGATGATTTTCTGTGCCGTCTTTGCGATGATACCACAGAACGGAAACAGAATGATGCTTGCACCGATATTGTAGAAGGTGTTGAAATCGGCGATGTTTCCGGTAGACATGGTTGCATTCCAGTCAATAAGTCCTAAAGGTGAAGCAACAAAATATATCAGGAGCATGGCAATCGTTCCGCCCCCGGCGCTTATCAGAAGCTGTGAGAGGGCAACCTGCTGTGCTTCCTTTTTTGTTCCGATACTGGCAAGAATGATGGGAAACAGTTTTCCGATACTGATACCGATGACCATAGGGAAAATGGTGGCTGCCGTCATATTGCCGGTAGCACCCGCAAGAGCCATGACAATACCTACGGCTGCGGAGGAGCTCTGAAGTATTGCTGCAAGCAGTACTCCGAGCAGAAGCCCGATTATGGGATTACTGAAATTAGTAAAGAAATCGTTGAAGGCCTGATTTGTCTTAAGAGGCTCGAGTGCAACCTCCATTGTGGTCATTCCGAAAAAGAGAATACCGAAGCCCATTATGATGCCTGCAATGTTGTTTATCTTCTTCTTTTTGCAAAGAAGCATGATGAAGGCTGCAATACCGATAAAAAGAGGAGCGAAGGAGGAGGGCTTCAGGTATTGCAAAAAGCCTGAACCACCGTCGGAAATTCCGCTCAGTCTGAGAATCTGGCCTGTCATTGTGGTACCGATGTTGGCACCCATCAAAACGGGAATGGTTTGAACAAGGCTCATGATTCCGGCATTAACGAAACCGATGAGCATAATCGATGTGGCTGCGGAGGACTGGATGACAGCAGTGACTGCCGTACCCATAACAAGTCCCTTAACGCGGTTGCCCGTAAGTTTTCCGAGAGTTTTTTCGAGGCCGGCGCCTGCAAGATGTTCAAGTGAAGAACCCAGGAATTTCATTCCGTAGAGGAAGAGACCGACGCCGCCGATGAGCTGTAAAATATTGCTTATTTCCATTGTCTGTGGCATTTATACCTTTTCCGTGATGCCTGCACGGATGTGCTTCTGTGCCAATACCATCACGGTCTTTCCTGTATCTGTCGCACAAGCTGCAGCGAAAAGAATGCGGCAGATATGCTAAATGCCGTGAAACACAGTTTTTTTCCTTTATTTTTCCCACATTATAGAATATAATAAAAAAAGTTGTTTGGCAATACAATAGTAATAAAAAAACGACGAAAAATGAATAGCATATTTTTTCATTTTTGTAGATTATTTTATATTGAAAAAATGTGAAAATTATGTTAAAATTCTTTTTTGTTTTGGTTAAATAATCTTTTTATTTGTTATATATTGTAATGAAGGATTGTTTTTTGCGGGGGTTGAAATGGGCAGAATCGGATTTGACAATGAAAAATATCTTAAACTGCAGTCGGAACATATCCGTGAACGAATAAACAGTTTTGGCGGTAAGCTTTATCTGGAATTCGGTGGTAAGCTTTTCGACGATTTTCATGCATCCCGCGTGCTTCCCGGCTTTGCCCCGGACAGCAAAATCAATATGCTTCTTGAGCTGAAGGATGAGGCGGAGATCGTTATAGTAATAAATGCCGGAGACATTGAGAAAAACAAGGTCAGAGGCGATCTGGGAATAACCTATGATGCCGATGTGCTCAGACTTATCGATGCCTTCCGTGGAATAGGCCTGTATGTAGGAAGCGTTGTAATGACACAGTATTCAGGACAGACAGGCGCAAAGGCTTATCAGAAAAAGCTGGAGGGTCTCGGAATAAAGGTTTACAGGCATTATACCATTCAGGGTTATCCTGCAAACATTCCGTTTATTGTCAGCGACGACGGCTTCGGCAAGAATGAGTATATAGAGACCTCAAGGTCTTTGGTGGTTGTGACTGCTCCCGGACCCGGAAGCGGGAAAATGGCGACCTGTCTTTCACAGATTTATCATGACAACAAGAGGGGAATAAAGGCCGGATATGCAAAGTTTGAGACCTTCCCGATATGGAACCTGCCTCTGAAGCATCCTGTAAATCTTGCTTATGAGGCTGCAACGGCGGATCTTGATGATGTAAATATGATCGATCCCTTCCATCTTGAGGCCTACGGTCAGACAACGGTAAATTACAACCGTGATGTTGAGGTATTTCCCGTATTAAATGCAATGTTCGAAACCATTCTCGGTGAGTCACCCTATAAGTCACCGACCGATATGGGTGTGAACATGGTCGGGAACTGCATTTTTGATGATGATGTCGTGAGGGATGCAGCAAATCAGGAAATAATAAGGCGTTATTACAATACAATGTGCTTACGTCGCCAGGGAATAGCCGGCGATGAGCAGGTATATAAGATTGAACTGCTGATGAAGCAGGCAGGTATCACAGCTGATGACCGTGCGGTAATAGGTGCTGCGGTTCAGAAGGCGGAGGAAACGGGAGCTCCCGCAGCGGCAATGCAGCTTCCTGACGGACAGATCATTACAGGAAAGACAAGCTCACTGCTCGGTGCCTCATCTGCGCTGCTGCTGAATGCATTAAAGACATTGGGCGGAATTCCGGATTCAATCGAACTGATTTCTCCCACAATTATAGAGCCTATCCAGGATTTAAAGGTTAATCATCTGGGAAACAGGAATCCCAGACTTCATACAGATGAGCTGCTGATTGCGCTTTCAATCTGTGCGGCTTCGGACCCCCGCGCGGAGATAGCAATGCAGCAGATTGAAAAGCTAAAGGGTCTTGAGGTACATTCAAGCGTAATTCTTGCACAGGTAGATACGCAGACCTTCAGAAAGCTGGGAGTAAACCTTACCTGTGAGCCTGTTTATCAGTATAAGAGACTGTTCCATAAATAAGTGGGGCAGATGCGTGGTAACCGGTTAACCTGATTCCGGACGTCCGGAATCATTAATAATAAGTTTTCAGACATATATGTCCGGAAAATGATTTTATGTGGGAATTTGAGAGAATCCCGCAAATTTATGCCCCATATGGCATGCCAAAAGACGGCAGGAGGAAAAAAACATGGAAAGATTTGTAGGAACAGTATCCAGAGGCGTACGTGCACCCATCATCAAGCAGGGTGACGACATTGCACAGATCGTGGTTGACAGTGTACTTGCTGCAGCAAAGGGCGAGGGCTTCGAACTCAGGGACCGTGATGTTGTTGCTGTTACAGAGGCTGTAGTAGCAAGAGCTATGGGTAACTATGCGAGTGTTGACCAGATTGCAAAGGACATAAAGAATAAATACGGCGACAGCACAATTGGCGTTATTTTCCCTATCCTGAGCAGAAATCGTTTTGCTATCTGTCTTAAGGGTATCGCCAGAGGAGCAAAGAAGATTGTTCTTATGCTCAGCTATCCTTCTGATGAGGTTGGCAACCATCTTATCGACCTTGATTCACTTGATGAAAAGGGCATCAATCCCTGGACAGATGTTCTTACAGAGGCTCAGTACCGTGAGTATTTCGGAATTGTAAAGCATCCCTTCACAGGTGTTGATTATATCCAGTACTACAAGGAGCTTATAGAGAGCCAGAACTGTGAGTGTGAGGTTATCCTTGCAAACGACTGCAGGACTATCCTTAAGTATACAAAGAACGTACTCTGCTGCGATATCCACACGAGAGTACGTACAAAGAGACTTCTCAAGGCAAACGGCGGAGAGGTTATCCTCGGCCTTGACGATATACTTACACAGCCTGTTGACGGCAGCGGCTGCAACGAGAAGTATGGTCTCCTTGGAACAAACAAGGCTACAGAAGAAACTGTAAAGCTTTTCCCTGACAAGGCTCAGCCTATTGTTGATAACATTGCCGCACAGCTCAGGGAAAAGACAGGAAAGAACATAGAGGTAATGATTTACGGTGACGGTGCCTTCAAGGACCCCGTAGGAAAAATCTGGGAGCTTGCAGATCCGGTTGTTTCACCCTTCCATACCCCCGGTCTTATCGGACAGCCTAACGAGCTGAAGCTTAAGTATCTTGCTGATAACGATTTCGCAGACCTTAAGGGCGACGAGCTCAAGAAGGCAATTGAGGAGCGTATCAAGCAGAAGGATGCAGAGCTTGCAGCAAATAAGGACAAGAACCTTGTTGGCGATATGGTATCACAGGGAACTACACCCCGTCGTTTAACAGACCTTATCGGCTCACTCTGTGACCTGACCTCAGGCTCAGGTGATAAGGGAACACCTATCATCCTTATTCAGGGTTATTTTGATAACCTCAGCAAGGATTATTAATTGACTGAACTGAAAACTGAATGAATATCAAAAGTCCTGTGACAGCTGCTTTTATGATGGCATATGTCACGGGACTTTTATTATTTTTTGTGTGCTTGGACACAGAATGCTTAAAACTAAAGAAAATATTTGGCTTTTTTCAAAAAAAACATACTTTTACTACTTGAATCATTTACATTTTATTAAAAAAAGTCGATAATATAAATATTAGAGGTATGCCGTCTGCAGACGGTCACCTTAAAAGGGAAATGTATATCCTGCATGGAAAAGGGGAGGAAGCTTTTTGAAAAACAGTCTGAAGGAGAATGCGAATAAGGGTTTCACGCTTGTGGAAATGTGTGTCGCTTTAGCTTTGGCAGCGATACTTGTTGGCGTGTCCGCATTCGGCATAATCAAATGGACTGCTTATTCTGAATACAGAAGGCAGAATGAATATGCCCAGACCCTTTATCTTGCGGCAAGAAATACCTTTGTACGATTAAGGTCTGATAATGTCCTGGACGAATTCATAGGGCAGTATGCATGTGATACGGGCTATGACGGCACCTTAAGCTATCATTGTAAATTCGGTCCGGAATCGACGATTTATCCGCCGTCCTCCTACAGTAAGCCGGTATGCTATGCCTACTGCAACAGCGGCGATTACCGGAAATATACCGGGGGAATGCCCTTGACGGGGGAGGATGCGGAGCTTGTTTTCAGACTGCTTGAGGATGCTGTTTATGATAAAAGTGTCCTTGACGGATGTATTTCCATTGAATATTCTCCGACGGACGGTATGGTATACGCCGTATTGTTCAGCGACAGGGCAGAGAGCTTTACCTACTCGCTTCAGACGACAGGCGATTCGCGCCTGAACCTGAAGGAAAGAAGCGAGGATGAAAGGTATGAACTTAGTCTTGGATATTACAGCGTGGCTGACTGATATATCCCTTGGGCTGCAGCATTTGTTACTATTCATAATCAGATAATAACCGGCGTTCCTGTAATAACGTTAAGGACGGAATAATACTAAAAGACATATCACCGGTAAAAAATAATGGGAAGGGAGGTACCGGAATGCGTGACGGAAAAAAACGCTTTTATATTGACAATAAGGGCTCGTCGCTGATTACGGCGCTTGTAGTGAGTGCCGTTCTTCTGGTACTCTGTCTTTCACTGATGCTTGTTTCGTATACACTGTTTTCTGAAGTAAACGAGCAGGACCTTGAAATGCCGAAGCGCGAGCTGGCATATTCGGTTGCGGAGGAAATCGAGCAGGAGCTGTTTGATGTA
Source organism: Lachnospiraceae bacterium (assembly GCA_045627205.1). GTDB lineage: Bacteria > Bacillota > Clostridia > Lachnospirales > Lachnospiraceae > RUG11977. Next base: position 15,288 of record JAZQNG010000046.1, on the reverse strand, counting down.
GACTGTAATTATTCGAACGAGGAAGAAATGCAGGCGTTTTACGAGGCTTCCAAGGATGAACTCTGGAAATACGTGCGTTATAACATTTGGCAGAATTTCGGACCGGAGGGGCAGCTTCTGACGGGAGATACCTGGCTTTATTATGACGAGGCCGTTCCCGGACATAATAATCTTGAAGAATGCTCGCGGTATTTCAGCCTTGATACGGACGGCACTGCTTCAAAAATCACGGTACAGCTGTACTGGAGCCTGCCAAAGGACTTTGACAAAGATACCGAAAAGAAGGACGGTACGGTGCTGCATGCTGTTTACAGATTGTACGAAGACGATGAGGTTTCGTATAAAATTGAACGTGAATATGTTCTCGGCGTCGGTGATATCGAGCCTGAGATAGTTTACAGATACAGGGTATCCTTTAATTCAAACGGACACGGTACCGCTCCCGAGCCTCAGACAGTAAATGAAAATGAGAAGGCCGTAGAGCCGGTGAAACCCGATGCCGACGGATATGATTTTGAGGGCTGGTATACCGATGCCGAATGCAGTCCTCAGAAACGGTTTGATTTTAATACTCCCATTACCGAAAATATCATTCTTTATGCAAAGTGGACACGTACGCTGTTTGATATCACCTTTGCGGAAAACGGACATGGTACCGCTCCTGAAACCCAGCATATAAGCTATATGCAGAAGGCTGTACGTCCGGCGGACCCGGCTGCGGAGGGCTATCTGTTCGGCGGCTGGTATTTGAAGCCGTCCTGTGCCGATGCGGACCTGTATGATTTTGATACTCCCGTAACAAAGGACATTACACTTTATGCAAAATGGGTTGAGGTTAACTACTATACCGTAAGCTTTAATATGAACGGACATGGGAACCAGACCGTAGACAGCCAGAAGGTTGCAGAGGGTGAATGTGCCGTGGAGCCTGCGGAGCCTTTGGATAAAAAAATGAATTTTGCAGGCTGGTATATGGATGCAGACTGTACGGCGGGCAACAGTTTCAGCTTCGCTACGCCCATAACAGGTGATGTTGTCCTTTTCGCCAAGTGGACGAGCGGCTGTGTGGTAACCTTTGTCATTAACAATCCGAATGTAAATGCAAGGGCTCCGGAGCCCCAGACAATGGGTAAGGGTGAAAAGGCATATCAGCCTGCGGACCCTGTTGATACGGACGGCTATTTTACCTTCGTAAAATGGTATAAGGATGAGGCCTGTGTTTATGAATATAATTTCCGGGCGGCAGTAACGGAAAGCATCAACATTTATGCAGACTGGAGAAGGATTGCCTACAGGGTAACCTTTGACGGAAACGGGCATGGGAGTGTTCCCGCGCCGGGACCTGTTCTGATAGGACAGCCCATATCAAGACCTTCCGACCCTGTTGCGGCAGGCTATTCCTTTGTGGGCTGGTACAGGGATGCAAAATGCACAGCGGGAAATGAATGGGATTTTTCAACCGTAATCTCAAATGCGGATGTAACACTGTATGCAAAGTGGACTCCCGTTGATTATAATATTTATTATGTTCTGAACGACAGCGCAGCTTTTAAGGCTGATAACGGCGGAAACAGCACAAGGACCTCCTTTACGGTTGAAAGTGAGGATATCACCTTTGCGGAGCCGGTACGTACAGGATATGATTTTGACGGCTGGTACGATGCGGCAAACGGCGGTAATAAGGTAACGGACCTTTGGAAGGGGTCGCGTACCTCGGACCTGACGCTTTATGCCCGCTGGACACCACACAGCTATTCAATTTCCTATTATCTGAATGACGCGGACGGAATAGCTGCGGATAATACGGTAAATGCCGGAACGGCAGCCTTTACCGTGGAAAGCGGGGACATTTCCTTTGCGGCACCGACGAGGAAGGGCTATGAATTTGACGGCTGGTACGATGCATTAACAGGCGGAAATAAAGTAACAGGTATAACGACGGGAAGCCGGTCGGAGAATCTGTCACTTTATGCACGTTATACGGTGATTCCCTATACAATTACCTATGAAAATATCGGGGCTGCCGATAACAGTGCAAACCCGGCCACCTATACGGTTGAGGATGAGATTATCTTTGATACTTCATTGTCGAGGGAAGGCTATAAACCGTTTGAGGGCTGGCTTAACAGCTCGAACGAAAAGGTTGTCGGTCTGGCAAAGGGCTCAACGGGGAACATTACCCTGAAGGGAAAATGGACGCCAATAGAGTATACGGTTACCTATGTTACGAACGGCGGAACCAATTCGAACCTGAACCCGGCGGTATATACGGTGGAGAGTGCGGACATCAGCTTCAGGGATGCCTCGAAGTATGGCTATGATTTTGCAGGCTGGTATGATTCCGAAACCGGCGGAAGCAGGATATCCGGAATTGCAAAGGGCTCAAGAACGGGAAATCTGACTCTTTACGCACGCTGGACACCGACTGTCTACAGAATCACATATGTACTGGATAACGGTACAAACAACGCAGCAAATCCGTCAACCTATACGATCGAGGACAGCGTAACCTTCGGTGATCCTTCAAAGGGACCTGAATCAACCTTTATCGGCTGGTTTACAAATGCCAATCCGAAACTTGGGACGAATGTCACCTCGCTTCCGAAGGGCTCGACGGGTGACAGGACACTTTATGCGGTATGGGTTACGACAACCTTCAACGTAACATATATGACGAATACGGAAGCGGGAACGGTTAACACAAAGGTTGAATATAATATGCCTGCTTCTGCACCCTCAGGCCTGACAAAGACGGGGTACAATCTTGCGGGCTGGTATCAGTCAGCTGATTTCAGCGGCAGTAAATGGAATTTTGCGACGGGAATTACGGCTCCGCTTACACTGTATGCCGAGTGGCAGAAGAACAGGTATACGGTTTCCTTTAATGCAATGGGCGGAAGTGCGGTTGACCCTGTTCAGGTTGAATATGATGATAATGCGTCAAAGCCTGAAGCACCGGTACGCAACGGCTATAATTTTGCCGGCTGGTATAAGGACAGGAGCTGTACCGAGGTCTGGGATTTTGCCGTGGATACAGTCACCGGGGATATCACGCTTTATGCTAAGTGGACAGCGCTTCTGGTAGTAACCTTTGAGGCAAATAATTCCGATGTACGTGCATCAATGCCGTTGCCTGTTACGGTAGAGTCGGGCAGGACTGTTTCAAAGCCTGTGAACCCTGTTGATGACTGCTTTACCTTTGTGGACTGGTATACGGATGCGGACTGCAGTAAACTATACAATTTCTCTGCACCGGTAACGGCGAACCTCACACTTTATGCCAAGTGGACAAGAAGCAGGTTCAGGGTAACGTTTGACTATGCAGGTCTTCGTGAACCCTATGAGGTGACGGTGGCAAACAATGCGACTGTTGCAAAGCCGAATGTTACGCTTCCGGCCGATTATACGCTGGTAAATTATTATACCGATCCTACCTATAGAACAACATGGAATTTTAATACAAGGATAACGGCAGATACTACAATTTATTGTAAACTTACGCCTGTTACCTATACGGTAACCTTTTACGGAAACAAGCCTTCAGCAAGCTGGATGGGAATGGACAGCGGCTTACTGGGCCTCCTGATATACAGTGCTATTTCTGTGGAGAATGTTCCTTCTGCCCAGACTCTTGTTAAAAACAGTCTTGTTACGGAGCCGGGAGTTCCCTATGTCCAGGGGGCAATAACCAGCTTCGTTTATGCATACTTTAAGGGCTGGTACAAGGATTCTGCGGGAACGGTTCCGTTTGATTTTGATAATGAAAAGGTGACAGGAGATATTAAGCTGTACGCAGCATGGGTAAAGCCGGAGGAGGTTGAGGGTAAGCCTGCGGTTTCAGCTCAGGAGAAGGCAAAATATCAGACGGATTTTAAAATCTGGTACGCCTCAAACAGCGAGAGATTTATATGGTCAAACGAGGAAACAGCCTGGAAATACTGGTATCATTATGTGAGAGATACAAAGACTGCCGATGCGTCATCGGGTGGTGCAGCGCGTTTTATGGGGCAGCTGCTTTCAACAGAGTATATTATTTCCTCAGATAATATTCCTGTATTTAAGGATCCCGCAGGTGTCTGTACAGCGTCGGATGTCGTGCTCTTCGGTCCGAAGGAAGCGCCCTGTGAGCTTATAAGCGTGCTCCCGGATCCGGTATTGTTTATGTCGCAGTCAGGCGCAAACGGCGGAGAAGACGGGGATTTGGAACCACTGTATATTTACAGGGTTCCGGATACCTATAAGCCGGTCAGCGCTTCCTTAAATCCGAACAATTACGAAATCAATCCGAGGGAGCTTTGGAAATGGAAGAAGCCCTGAACGGGGAAGAGCAATGAAAAATAAAAGCTGTGCCTTAACGGCCGGCTGAAGAAAAAGGAGGTGACAGCCGTGAAAAAAACGGGATTTATAAATGATAACAGTGGAAATACGATGGTTGAAATTCTTGTGGCCTTCGTACTGATTATGATAATGGCTGCCGCCTTTTACGGAATCATCCGGCTGTCATCAAATATGACCATGTATTCGGTTGATAAAACAAATGACCGAAAAAGCTATATGGAAAAGTATTATCAGGATTATGAGAACAGTTTTACAACAGAAACCGTCACCGACAGGGGCGGAATAAAGCTGAAGGCCTGCGACAGGAACGGAAACCTTCTCACCGGAAGCAGGGAGCTGATGCTGACGCTTAACAATGCCCGGCTTGTCCTGATACATGCCAAAAGCGGGCAGCCGCTGCCTGACCTCAATATTTACAGGCTGCTGTATATTAAATGAAATAAGCCTTTAGTCACGAAGTGACGGCTGCCTCTTCAGCAGGCAGGGCTTATGGATGAGGATTGAACAGACTGTGAATAGTAACAGAAAAACATACATTATAAAAAAACGGGGAGGGAGCAGACGTGGAAAAACTGAATAATAAGGGAAACACGCTTTTAGAGATTATCGTCAGCTTCGCCCTTTTAGGAATCCTGATTGTCCTGGCGGCAGAACTGATAGCTTCCTCGACCGATGTTTATTACCATGCCCAGAGTGAAGGAAACGGTATTCAGCAGACACAGCTCCTGCTGACGGAAATACGGGGAGAGCTTGAGGACTGTCAGGCTTTGCCGATGTATGTTGAGAGCGGAGAAGCGGGTGCAAGGACGCTGGTAAAGGCATTTAATGACAGCCCCTCACCGGTATTTGTTGCAGTTGCCATGGACGGACACGGAATAGAATTTGTGAATGCGGCCGGCAGTCATGTGGCTTATGAATTTAAGGACGGAGTGTTTTACGAATATTTTTATCCGGAATATGATATTGATTTTGCGGATACGGGTGAAATAGAGAGCTATACGGTAAAGAGGCTTTCGTATTCCGATGTATTTACCGATAAAAAGATTGGGATGGGGTATTCCATCCGGGATGTGGTATTTACGGCGATTATCCCGGACGGGACTACCTATGGGGGTCCCTCGTGTCCCACAATAAGGGTGGACGTCACTCTTTTTAGTGAAGAGTACGGAACCTATACGAATACCGAATATGTTGAGCTGTACGGCTTTTATTCACCGGAGCACCGGGTGAATGTCCGGACTGTTGACAGAATCAGCCGATAAAATGAAAAGTGTTTGGTACAGAACACAGAAGGGAATGGTAATTTCCTATGATGAAGTATAAATATACGGCCGTAGATATGGACGGGAAAAAGGTCCGGGGTATGCTGACGGCAAATAGCGAAGCAGATCTCCAGGCACGTCTGAAAAAGGACGGGCTGTACCTTGAGACGGTGCAGGCAAAATCCGAAAAAAACTCGGTAAAGCGTATACGTTCCGACAGACTTTCGGATTTTTCGAGAAATATAGGCAAGCTTATCGGAGCGGGTGTAACTCTTGTGCGGGCTCTGAAAATCATATGTGATGATGAAACATTACGGCCCCGTGAGAAAAAAATATATACATCGATACTGAAGGATGTCCGTGCGGGAATAAGCCTGTCAGATTCAATGTATGCCCAGGGAAAAGCATTTCCCGTCATGATGGTTAATATGTACAGGAGCGCGGAGGCTTCGGGAACGCTTCAGGAGTCTGCGGAACAGATGGCGGTTTATTATGACAAGGATTACCGCCTGACAAAGAAAATAAAAAGCTCTCTGCTTTATCCGAAAATCCTCGGCATACTGATGATAATAGTTCTTATCATTATTCTTGGCTTTGTTATTCCAAAGTTTGAAAGTCTGTTTGCGACAATGGAGGAACTCCCGACGGCAACAACGATTCTTCTGAATATCGGGAATTTCGTAAAGGACAGATGGTATCTGCTTATATTGGGCGGCGTAGTGCTGTTTATGCTTTTTAAGATACTGGGGGCAATTCCGGCAGTGAGGGCCGGAGTCGATTGTATAAAGGTCAAGCTTCCAAAAATCGGCGGTCTGCAGAAAATTATATATACGGCCCGCTTCGCAAGAACGCTGGCCAGTCTGTACAATGCAGGTATTCCGATTGTGCAGTGTCTTGAAATATCAAAGGGAACAATCGGAAACAGGTATATAGAGAACCAGTTTCCGAAGCTGATAAAGGATGTTCAGGCAGGTGAAAATCTGAGTGAGGCCCTTTCAAAGGTAGACGGTTTCACAAAGAAGCTTGTTTCCTCGGTTATTGTAGGTGAGGAGACCGGTACGCTTGACGAGATGCTTATTTCAACGGCAGACCGCCTTGAGTATGAATCGGAGCAGGCTGTTGCGGCAATGACTGCGCTTATCGAGCCGGGCATTATCGTGCTTCTGGCTATTCTTGTGGGATTTATCCTTATTGCGGTTATTACTCCTATTTACGGTTCCTACAGTTCTATAGCAAAAACAAGAATGTAGGGCTGTGAATTAAATAAAAAGCAACTTTTCGAATATGATGGGAAAGGACGCCGTTTGGCACGGTAAAGCATATGGGTGCAGGAATAATTGTATATCTGTCAAACCAACAGATTGAGATAATTGAAGGAAAACGCGGAAAGACTGCCATTATAAAGGACAGGCTGTCACTGACCGCGCCCGAGGGAACCATAATAAACGGTATAGTCATGGATGACGAGCGGTTTATTGCCTTTATGAAGGACGTCTGGGTGCAGCAGAAATTTTCGGTAAAAAATGTTGTCCTGATTGTAAACAGTTCCAAGTTTGTCGGTCAGACAATGGAAATGCCGAAAATGTCGGATGAACGCACTCTGGAATACATAAAGAGGGGCTTCTCGAATATTGATAAGGATGAGGAGAAGGTCTATGGCTTCGTGCGTCTCAATACCACGGGAAACAACAGGCAGCAGCGTCTTTACGCAGAAAGTATTTCGGCAGAATATATCAGGAATTACTGTGAACTGTTTACTGCAATCGGAATAAAGCTGAAGGGTATTTATTCCGGTGAAAGCAATCTGATAAGCCTGATGAACAGGACGGCTGCCAAAAAATATGACAATTTTATCCTGATGATGGCGGACGGCATGACACTTGGAACCATGCTTTATACAAATGCGGAATATACATATTCCAATTTGGTACGCTGCTTCCATGAACAGGGCACTGATGACTACGCACAGGACCTTATCCGTTCCGTAAGCCAGATACGTCAGTTTTTAAGCGCGAACCATATTGAGGCCTCTCCGGATGTACTGCTGCTTGCAGGTATTCAGGAGAAGGATATGGAATGCTACAGGAAAAACATGGAGATCTTCGGAATAAATACCGAACTGGAGATTTTTTCCGATACCACCGGTATTAAGGGCGAAAAAGCACGCTATGCCCAGCAGTTCCTGCTTGCCGTAAGCGGTCTGTTTGATTCCGGAAGCTGCAGCGACTTTTTGAAGCAGTATCAGAACAGGAAGGTTGAGAAGGAAGCCTCCTCAAACAGCAGATACTTTTTTGCACTTGGTCTGACTGCAGTTATCATGGTTGTGCTGTTCCTGGCCTGTATGATTTTCTCAAATCTGAAAAAGGGTGAGTTTGAGGATATGGAGGCCTACAATAATTCACCTGTCGTTGTCAGCCGGACTGCGGAATATGATGAGCTGACGGAAAGAAACACCTTCCTGATAGGACAGTATCTGTCAATAGCGGGTGTAAATGAGAACCTTGATACATATCCATGGGCGACAAGCAGCGTTATTGACAGGATAAAGGAGCTGTCGAGAGGCTACGCAACCATTTCCATAACAAGCTGTAATGCGGACACCGGTCTGACAAATCTTTCGGTTATTGCCGAGGATCCTCAGAAAATCAGCAATTTTGTTGCCATCCTCAAGCAGGAGAAGATATTCTATGATGTTGAGTATACAGGCTATACCTATACGAATGACGGACATTATCAGGTAAATGTCATCTGCGTTCTTGCAGAGGCTGCCGGAAGGGACGGTGATGCGGAATGAAGCTTGAACTGAATGAGAGAGATAAAAAAATGCTGACCATTCTGGGCATATTTGTTCTGGTTGTCTGCATAGGCTATTGGGGAGTTCTGCCGAATATTAAGTCGGCCTCGGAATATAGTGATAAATGGGATGAGGCTAAGCAGCTTCAGGATGTAAACCAGACAAAAATCAGTCAGCTGATGACGGTTGAGTCTGCAAACGAGGATCTGGAGAAGCTGATTGCAGATTCCAAAAAGGATTTTTATCCGATAATGGAAAGTGATGAAATAGGCAATTATGTAACGGATATGGTTATCGATAAGTACGGCATGTCGATATATGACCTGACAATCGGCAGCCGTGAACTGGCAGAGATAGCGGAATACAGATACTCCGAAAAGGCCCTGACGGGTAAAAGCGAGGCAGTCGAGAATGCAATCAATGCAGCGGCTCCCGTTGTAAATGATGACGGTATGGTTCTTTTTAATGACGCCATAGATACGAGTGTTCCTGTAACCGGTGTATACCGGGTTCCGGTGTCGGTGCGTATAATCGGATCTGACGAAAGCATTGCAGGACTGCTCGATGACCTTGCCTTTTTAGATAAAAAGCTCCGCCTGACCGACTATTCGGTTGTTTTGGAAACGGATGAGGTTGAGCAGCCGGACGGAACAGTGCAGATTCTTGAAACAAGAACATTGAGGGTATCCTTTGAGATTTATATGTGTGAACCGTAAAGCCTGCCGGTGAACCGAACGGAAATAATTTTATTCACTGAAAACAGTTAGCTTTTAACAAGGAGATCAATTAGTGTGAAAAATCATATACGCTAATTTTTCACACGGCAATTTGAGTCGCGAGCTCCTCAAATTGTATCCATTAGCCACTCGTAAAACTCGCGATATGAGGATTAATATGGAGTCAACAAAATTTGTTAATATCAGAATAGGTGATGTTCTTATTGAGAGAGGATATGCTACACAGGATCAGGTAGCGCAGGCGGTTGCATATCAGAAGGAGAATAAGGACGTCCGTATGGGTGATGCCCTGATAAAGCTCGGCTTCATCACCGAAAGACAGATGCTTCAGGCCCTGGCTGATAAGCTGGGCTACAGGTTGCTCGATGTTTCTGAGGTGCAGGTCGATATTTCCGCTGTGGAAAAGATTCCGAAGGACCTTGCAGAGCGTTATTGCATGCTCGGATATCAGATGGATGATACAACCTACTCGCTTTTTGTGAATGATCCCATGAATTTCTACGGAATAGAGGACATCAGGCAGATTGTAGGTATGGATCTTGAGATAAGCCTTTGTGAAAAGACCGGCCTTGAAAGCGCCATACAATATTACTATTCCGAGGTTTCTGCGAAGGAAGCGGCCAGCAGGGCGGCAGTCGGCTCGACCTATCAGGAGGTTGCCCAGATTGATGTAACCAACGCGGATGATGATACGCCTATAATAAACCTTTTTAACAGTCTTATAATCCGTGCCTTTAATTCCAATGTTTCGGATATACATATTGAGCCCTTTGAGCGTGAAACACATGTAAGAATGCGTATGGACGGCGTAATCATGGACTTTATGACGCTCCAGAAAAGCATTCACAATTCACTGATTGCGCGTATTAAGATATTGAGCGATCTTGATATTGCAGAGCGCCGTATTCCGCAGGACGGTCATTTCCGTACAAATATTGAGGGAAAGAACCTGAATGTGCGTGTTTCGGTGATTCCGACGGTTTTTGGTGAGAAGGCTGTTCTGAGACTTCTTGCAAGCGCAGCAACAATTGACAATTCGTCTACCTTTGGTATGAATAAGGAAAATTATGAGCTTGTGAGCGGAATGCTTCGTTCTCCCAATGGAATCGTGTATGTTACCGGTCCTACCGGCTCCGGTAAGTCCACAACGCTTTATATGATTCTGGCAGAGCTTTCAAAGCGCAGTGTAAATATCTGTACAATTGAGGACCCTGTTGAGAAGAATCTTCCGAAGCTTAATCAGATGCAGGTAAACAATCAGGCAGGTCTCACCTTCGAGGTTGGTCTGAGGGCCCTTTTGAGACAGGATCCGGACATCATCATGGTTGGTGAAACCCGTGATAAGGAAACGGCATCAATTTCAGTTCGTGCCGCAATTACCGGACATCTCGTATTATCTACACTTCATACAAATGATGCCGCTTCGTCGGTTATACGACTTGTGGATATGGGTGTTGAGGACTATATGATAGCCGGTTCGCTTGTAGGCGTCATTGCCCAGAGACTTGTCCGCAAGGTTTGCCCGAACTGCGGCGAATGGGGCCCCATGACGGAAGAGGAGGAGCTTCTTACCGGGAAAAAGCTTTCGCGTGTTATGCATGCAAAGGGCTGTACACAGTGCAACAATACCGGCTACAAGGGACGTATTGCAATTCATGAAATCCTTCCGATAAACAAGGATATCCGTGAAATGATTACCTCACAGGCTACGACGGAACAGCTGAAGGATTATGCGGTGAACGTAATGGGAATGAAAACACTGAAGCAGAGTGCAATGGCAATGGTTGAACAGGGCGTGACAACTGTGGATGAGCTGGCAAGGGTAAGCTATTATGAATGATTTTTGAAATTATGCATTAATAAACATACAAAAAAGGGGCTGTCGCATTAGCAAATAGTTTTTGCTGGGCGATAGCCCCTTTTCTTTTGGCAGTGAATGGTTATTTTTAATTTATTCCGTATGTTTTTCTGATATAGTCCGAGCAGACATAATTGTCAAGTATGGCATTGGCTTTGTTTACGGTATAATCATAGTCATAATAAGGTGTTGTGTATATACCGCTGCTGTTTGACAGAACGAAGAGCTCATTTTCACAGTCATAGCCTGCACAGTTGCTGAAAACGGCTGTAGGAGTCATGGTCTCGGGATCGAAAATATAGCAGGGGTTCAGGTCACTGATTACGATGTAAATATTATTCTTCTTTGAATATACAAAGGAATGAATTCGGAGTAAACTACGCTCCGAAGGTGAATATCTGTTTACGGAATCAAGTGTTTTGGCATCGAAGAACTCCATGTCACCGCTTTCCATTAACAGCATTATATATCTGCCGTCGGAGGAGAAACGGAAATCGTTTATTCTGGCACCGGGGAGCTCTTTTCTCACACATATATTACCGTTAAAATCGGCGATGGCAAGCTCTGTGTCCGAAACCAGAAGCGCACGCTCTGTTGCTTCATTTATTGTTATGTTCAATTCATCTGACGGAATGCTGCAGATGATTTCTTTTGTATTAAGGTCAAGGATTTCAAGCATCGGTTCATCATTGACGTAATCACTGACGGCAATATACCGTCCGTTTTCGGAAATCGAATTGTCAACCGTTTTCGAATAAGCAGGTATTTCACAGGATGAAAGAAGCGTGCCGGTTGCTGATTCATAGGTATTAACGGTTTTGCCGGTGGTTAAACAGATGTCACTGTTTGTCACGGGGAAAACCAGGTTGTAGTTTTCGTCATATATGGTTGTATTTTTTGTACTATCAAGGTTGTTATGTATGGAGTATACATATTTGCCGATGTCAGGATCCATGTCATATGAGATACTGTATTTTCCGTTGTCTGAAGTCTTGTAGGTACCGTTTGCTTTTTCAGCCAGCTTCCTGGTTTCTTCGGAAATATCCGCACGGTACATACTTATATAGTCGCAGTCGGCAAACTGCAGGAAGAACCTGCCACCTACAGAAATAAGGTTTTTAACCACGTTCTGCGGTAAATGTGCATAGTAATTGGCGGTAAGATCTACAGCGGTATTGCTTGCAGGGATAAACGCGCCGGCTGAACCGTCTTCGGAGAAAATGAAGTATGTCGAATCCTTCTCTGAAAATAAAATGGTACAATAGGGAGACTTAAAGTTGAGATTCTCCGTTATCTGTCCGTTTTCCGGAGAAATCATATAGCACTGCGTTGACGAGGCAAGGAACATCAGGTTGTCAACGGGATCATAAAAGATATCCGTGATATAGCTGAATACCTCATCGTAACTGCGTGACCACAGTTCTTCGCCGTCGGAAAGGCTGTAACGGCTGATAGTAAATGTTGTATCATTATAAATGTTGAAGGTTTTGTTTGCTACAAGGAAAACAGATTTATTGTCTGTTCCGATAAGGGGAAGTATGTCTTCCGAAACAGCTGTATCCCAGAGCAGCTGCAGGTTTTTTCCGTCATAAACGACCAGATTACTGTTACCGAAAAAGCCCTTATTCAGGATACCGAAAATGTAGCTGCCGTCATCTGTGGCGCGAAGAATTTTAAACTGTGCAAGGCCTATGGCATTTGTATCATTGGCCAGGTCAATTTTTCCGAGACAGGTGAAATCGGCCATACTGAAGAAAAATATCTCCGTATTGTTGGCGGCTCCTATTATGCCTGCATTATCAAGGTAATAAAGACGTCCGATATCCTCTTTTATCATTTTGACGTTACCGTTTGAAGCATCAAGGACATACCAGTTTCTGTCTGAAAGGAAGGACAGTTCGTTGTCCCGTATAAACAGCATGTCTGACACGGTCGGGAGCTGATTTCGGTCAAAGGTGTATTTTGTTTTGCCGGTATCGGCATCGTTCACGTAAAGGACTGCACCGGTATCATATATGGCAAGTGTGGTGCCGGACGGATTGACTGTAAATGTATCGATGGAGTTGGTGCAGTCATAGGTCTGTACCGGTGATTTTGCGTTGCTGATATTGTAAAGGTCAAGTACATTGTTAAGGGCGAGGTGACCGTCTGTTGAATAAGGAATATCGGCAGTTTCACTGTTATGGGGCAGTGCGCTCAGGACCGCATAAATGGCATCATTGCGTCGGCCGTTGCCGATCAGGTCGTTTGAAACGTAGGACATGATTTTGGCATATTTCAGCGAGGCTTCGTCATAATGCATTTTTATGGTGTTTTTCTGGTCCTCGATTTCGAGATTTTTCTGTCTGATCTCGTCATTCTGCTTTGTAATTTCGTCATTCTGCTTTGTAATTTCATCGTTCTGTTTCGTAATCTCATCGTTCTTTTTCAGAATGTCGTCGTTCTGTTTTTTGATTTCCTGATTCTGTGCTTCTATTTCGTCTTTCTTTGCTGAAATTTCCGTATACTGGTCTTCAATCGTACTCTTCTGTGAGCTGATCTTTACGAGCAGGAAGGAGCAGACGATTGCAAAAATAAGTACTGCCGTGCCGATTGAAGCCCAGATTGTTATAAGCTTTTTAATGCGGCGCTCTCTGTGGCGCTGCTTAAGGTCATCATAATTGAGACCGAAAATGGGAGCGGCAACACGCAGGGTGGCATCATCGATATTTTTCTTTATACGGCTGTTGGAATCGCCGCGGACATCGGCTGCAAGAGGTTCGATATCGCGTACAACGGTGATTTCCTCGCCCTTTTCATTTATTGTGGTGATATTTTCGTGGAGGAGCAGATCGGGGAAGGATTCGTCCGGTTCACCCTCCGCGAGAATGGCAAGGATGTGGTCACGTCCGTGCAGGCGCGTAAAGGTTTCAATCTCCTTTCTGCACCACTGTGACTCAGGGAGTCTGGGTGTACAGATAACAATCAGGTATTCTGAATTGGTGAGTGCTTCTTCAATCGGGTCGCTGAGGTTGCTTGCCAGCGGCAGCTCGTCCTGATCACGGAAAATACGCTCAATTTTTGTTTTGCCGTTTGTCTTTGAATAGAGAGACTTGGGTAGCTTGAAGGTTTCCAGCTTTTTCTGGAGAGTGGTTGCTACAAACTTGTCTTTTTCTGAATGGCGGTAGCTTATAAACGCATCATATTTAATATCGATAAGGCTCATTTTTTTGCTGCCGTAGAGACGGCTTCCTCCTTTATTGTAAATTCAGACCGGTATGATGTCCTGTATTTCCGGCTCATTCGACCGGGTCGTATGTAAGATGGAAAATTTCGTTTTCGATAATGTAAATGTCCGCGTGGTCATCGGATCGGGATTGTCATGACACTGGATGGTAATCCTGTCATAATTGAGTAATTCAGAAAGCTGCATAAAATCCTCCACAAATAAAAGCTCAGGGTATGTCTGTAAATGCTACTCTATTTACCATTATAAAACAAATTAACACTAAAATAAAGCGTAAGATATGGGAAATAAAGATACTATTCACAGTCAAATGATAATGAAATCTAAATCATCAGCCAATCGCTTCGCTCCCGGCATATAGCTTATGAATGTGTTCCGGGCAGGCGGTGAACAGAAACCCGCAGATATATACAAACATTTGTTATACAATATGTAGTAGTGTAAAAAATTGAATTTACTAAATATAGTCGAAAAAATTCAAAAAGTCTGTGAAAAATCAACAAAAACAACCACTATCAATTGTGCAAATTTAACATAGCATCCACGAAATATTGTGTTGTGATGCATAAATCAGATGTTAAAAATGCACAAGTATGCCGAAAAAAATTGTGCATTATTTTTGAATTATTGGAAAAACTCGCACGATGCGGACGTCACTTTTTTTGACTTTATATCTCAGGTATGTTAAAATGGTCAACAAGTTGTGGTTATTGGTACTTTTTGACACAATCCATAGTAATAGACTGTATTGCTCTCACTGTCGGGTAGACAGTCTGAACGGGAACAAATTATTATTAACATGGCAGTGGGAAAGAGGAGCGACGAGATGAGACAACCGGCTAATATGTGTACAGTTTACAACATGATACAGCACAATATGGGTAAGAGAGTGCTTGTCAGAACCAATCAGGGACGTAACAGATTTGACGAGGCTGAGGGTGTGATTGAGGAAATGCATCCGTATGTATTCTGTGTCCGTCTCGATTCCGATGAGGATGATTCGGTTAAGACAGTTTCTTACAGCTACACAGACGTGCTTATACGCGATGTAGAGCTTGTATTCTGACGATTAT
>JAZQNG010000045.1:0-7580 GCA_045627205.1 Lachnospiraceae bacterium | reverse complement strand
AAATTCAACAAAGGGGAAAGACCTTGAATTCGATTTTTCAAGGTCTGTCCCCTTTGTTGAATTTTGTTAAAAAAGGTCCGTCCCCAGTGCAGAATTTTGTTAAAAAAGGTCCGTCCCCAATGCAGAATTTTAGTTGTTAGCGAGGTCACATAATTCGTCAAGCATTTTAGGAAGTTCGGTTTCCATGTTTTCAGGTGAGAACTGACAGGTACCGACTGCCTTGTGGCCGCCACCGTTGTATTTAAGCATGAGACTGCCGACATCGAGTGTGCAGGTACGGTTCAATATGCTATAGCCTACTGCTGCGGAGCAGCCGAGTCCGCCACGACCGTTTACTATCCATGCAGAAATATTCTGGTCGGGATACAGGCTGTAAATAAGAAAACGGTTTCCGGTATAGATGGGATCCACACCGCGAAGATCGGTGATGATGACATTTCCGTCAGTGCGGGTGTTCTTTAATACCATTTCCTTAAATTTCTTTTCCTGTTCGAAATAAACATCGATACGTTCCTTTACATCCGGAAGGTCGAGAATTTCCTGAGTGGAGAGTGTGCGGCACGCATCAATCAGTTTTTCCATCAGCTGATAATTGGAAATGGTGAATTGTCTCCAGCGTCCGAGACCGGTTCTGGGGTCCATCAGGAATCCGACAAGAATCCATCCGCTGGGGTTCAGGATTTCTTCTCTGGTAAGATGACCGGAATCGACCTTGTCTACGGCTTCCATCATATCATCGAACTGAGGAAAGCGCTCACGTCCGCCGTAATACTCGTATATTATTCGTGCGCAGGATGGAGTGATACGGCTCTCACCCTTATATTTCCCCTTTAATTCATTCCTTTCAAATTCGCTTGAGTGATGGTCGAACCACAGACCACAACCGGGAACGAAGGGAACATTTGCAAGACAGTCGTTTTCGTTTACTTCAACAAGACCGTCCTGAAGGTCTTTGGGATGGGCAAATTTCCAGGAATCGATTATTCCTGCTTCCTTCAAAAGGGCTCCGCATGCAAGACCATCAAAATCTGAACGTGTAATTAATCTCATAAAATATATCCTTTCTTCAAGTATTTTCGACGATATCCGCCGAGGATTTTATTTAATAATCGCTATTTCTTATATCGGCTTTTTCTATGAAAAAGTTAATAGAAAAGTTTATAATATTTCATGAAAAGTTGAATGAAAAAAAGCACTATTCTTATTCCTATAAATGATACACTAATTGACATATATACATATAGTCTGTTAGCATATAGCAAACAGAACAAAACTATTATAACGGGTACAATGTGGAGTGGTTTAAAACTTATGCGTGAACTACATTGGCAATTGAATTAACGATGTAGTTCACTTTATTGAATTCTTGATTTCGTTCCGTATAAGATGGAAAAATGGTGGGGGGAATAATCCCTATAATAATCCCTATATGTGAAGAATAGACTTGTTATGTGCTGATTTTAATGATATAATCACTGTGTATGTTAACTTGAAAGGATACTTTCAGGCAAAGTATGGTGTGAAGAATATGAGGAGGTAGTGATATGAGGTGTTCAAATTGTGGCGTTGAACTTCGCCCCGGAGCATCATTTTGTGTTCAGTGTGGTACAAAGGTTGAAAAAGGATCGGAGGCACCGTTGCTTCCGCATGCCATACCTGTACAGGCTGTGGTTGAAGCAGCAGAGCCTGTGGCAGCAGTAGCAGAGGAGGCAGCAGTACAGGCAGAGGCAGCAGCAGAGCCTGTAGCTGAAACAATAGAGGCAGCAACAGAGCCTGTGGCAGCAGTAATAGAGGAGACAGCAGTACAGGCAGAGGAGCCTGCTATGGTAAATTCAGGTGTTCAACCTGAAACAGCTCCGATACAGCCTGCACCCATGCCGATAAACAATCAGCCTGTAAACAACCAGCCTGTAAACAACCAACCGATAAACAATCAACCTGTAAATAATCAGCCGGTAAACAATCAGCCTGTAAACAACCAGCCGATAAACAACCAGCCTGTAAATAATCAGCCTATGAACGGACAGCCTATGCAGGGACGCCCGATGAACGGACAGCCTATGAATGGACAGCCTATGAACGGTCAGCCTATGCAGGGACGTCCGATGAACGGACAGCCTATGAATGGACAGCCTATGCAGGGACGCCCGATGAACGGCCAGCCGATGAATGGCCAGCCTATGCAGGGACGCCCGATGAATGGACAGCCTATGAATGGCCAGCCTATGCAGGGACGTCCGATGAATGGACAGCCGATGAATGGACAGCCGATGAACGGACAGCCGATGAACGGTCAGCCTATGCAGGGACGTCCGATGAACAGCCAGCCGATGAACAGCCAGCCTATGCAGAGACCGATGCAGCCGCAGCCACAGCCCTTACAGCCGAAGGCTTCGACGCCGGTTCCTTCATACAATATGTTTTCTGTCGGTTGCACGCCCTTTGAAATTGATCCGTCACTTGATTACAGACCGATTAAGGCCTGGGGGTATGTAGGATACACATTGCTTTTCCTTATCCCTATTGTTGGTTTCATTATGCAGATTGTATTTGCCTGTGGCGGAACGAAGAGAGTCGGAGCAAGATACTATGCAAGATTTTTCCTCCTCAATCTTCTTTTGTTCGCGCTTATATGCGGCGGACTTGTTGCAGTCTTTATGCTCATTTTCAACAAGGCACTCGGTGACATTCCGGGTATTGGAGAGTATCTTGAATTATTAGGACTTTCCAAGCTGTTTTAATTTATAAAAGTTTATAGTCCGCCATGTCTTTTGGCATTGGAGGCTTACTGTACGGTTGGTCAGAAAGTGAACTTACATCCGGAGGTTTTTAAGTGGCAACGGTAGAAAAAGACAGAATAACAGCTTTTTATAATAAATATCGTGAAAACTTAATACGGTCGATGGCAATTGAAGCAGACCTTCTGATTGCTGACGACAAACAGGAGTGGGTATCGAAGCTTAAGCAGAAATCGGAGTTCCTAAGGAAAACATACCAGGAAAATGAAGATGCGCTTGCGGTACTTGTTTATCCCTATGTCAAAAAGGAAAAGGTCCTGGATTTAGAGACGGCAGCGAAATTCTATGAAAATATATATGACATGACGGATAATGCCGAAACAGATTCACTGTTGACTACGGAAATGCTGAAGCTTCTGAAGGAATTTTACAAGGAAAACGGTATGGAGGATGAATGGATACAGTCAACCTACATGCTTGCCATTACTTATTTTGACCGTAGTGATGATATTTCGGCTGAAAGTGCCCGTGATTATTTCGAAGAGGTTGCCAGAATGGGCGACAGATATTGTGAAATAAAGACATGGGATGCAAGAAACAGAATAATTCAGTCATATTTCAACTGTATTACAGATAAAGATGTACAGAACAATGAGGAACGTCTTGAGAGAATCGTTCTTTACGAAAATGCAAACAGGATGCTTGACAGGCAGGATGTACGTGAGCTGGATGGCGACAGGATTGACTTCGATGCGTTCAAGCAGAATATGCGTATCAACCTGATGTGGGCACTGATACGTTCGGATTCGGAACCGAACAGGGCTATTCTGGAATATGTGGTGCGTGAACTTCTGCCGGACGGCATTACCAGGGAAAATCTGAACCGGCAGCCGTCAGTGGATGCCATGACATACATCTGGGTAAATCTTCATGGCGGTATTTTCAGTGCCGATAGGGCTGTTTATCTGATGTTCAACTATTACATGGCTCAAAAAGAGGAAATCAGTTATCAAAAGATCAACATTGCATATGATGAAGCCTATGAAAGTAAAATCACATGTATGCAGGAGTGCTTCAGGGCTCTTGCACTGCCGGATGTTTCGCTTGAAAACCGCGAGCAGATGTTTTATGAGCTGACATTGGAATTTAAAAAAATATATTCCTCAATGCCATATCTGGTAAATAATAATAATATCAACGACGACCTTTGTCAGACCGTTCGTCTGATGCTGAGGACAGCTAATGATGAAAATGAGGCTATCACCTATGTACGTGATGTAATCCTGAACAGAAATGCAATGACGCTTATTCATTCTATGATGCTGGCAAATATTGCGGTTAGGATTACGGAGTGCCTTGTTGACAAGGCTCCGGAACTGTTTTTTGATATGCTCAATACCCACGACCCGCGTCATGTCAGGTCAAAACGTGCATATCTGGTGGAATACACTGAAAAATGTGCCCATCTGCATGATGTAGGTAAGGCGTATATATCTGATGTTATAAATCTTCAGACAAGGAAGTTGACAGATGAGGAATTCGGACTTATACGTATGCATCCCACCTTTGGTGTCATTCTTTTAAAGGATACGAAGCTGGGGACGAAATACAGCGATGTTATTCTGGGACATCATAAGAGCTTTGACGGAAGGGGCGGATATCCCTTCAATTACGATAATACAAAATCGCCCATAAAGATTCTGATTGATATAATCACTATTGCGGATTGTATTGATGCGGCGACGGATATGCTTGGAAGAAACTATGCACGCTGCAAAACCTGGATTCCTACCCTGGCAGAGGAGCTGTCATCGGATACCCAGGGGCGCTATAATCATGAAATTGTGAGCATCATCTGCAAGGATGAAAAGACAAGTGAAGCAATTTCATACATTACCAATGAAGGACGAATGGATACCTACTTCAGGATTTATCGTGATTATATCTCCAATGAGAAGAAGGATTCTACAGTTCAAATAGAAAAAGTAAAGATTAATTAACGGAAAGGCTTGGATTTAAACATGAGCAAGATTATTTTAACCGGAGACCGTCCTACAGGGCGTCTTCATCTGGGACATTATGTTGGTTCGCTTAAAAGAAGAGTGGAGCTGCAGAATTCCGGCGAGTATGACAAAATTTTCATTATGATTGCCGATGCACAGGCGCTGACGGATAATGCCGACAATCCTGAAAAGGTGCGTCAGAATATTGTAGAGGTTGCGCTCGACTATCTTTCTGTCGGACTTGACCCGGCTAAATCAACACTTTTTATTCAGTCAATGGTACCTGAGCTGACGGAGCTTACCTTCTACTACAGCAACCTTGTCACCCTGTCAAGACTTGAAAGAAATCCTACCATTAAGTCAGAAATCCAGATGCGTGGCTTTGGTTCCTCGATACCGGCAGGCTTTTTAACATATCCCATCAGCCAGTCGGCAGACATTACGGCATTTAAGGCTACCACGGTTCCCGTTGGTGAGGACCAGATGCCCATGCTTGAGCAGTGTGCAGAAATTGTTCATAAGTTTAATTCAACCTATGGAGAGGTGCTTGTAGAGCCTAAAATCATGCTTCCTACAAATCAGACCTGTATGAGGCTTCCCGGTACTGACGGAAAGGCCAAGATGAGCAAGTCCCTCGGCAACTGTATTTATCTTTCGGACGACGAAAAGGAAGTAAAGACGAAGGTCATGTCGATGTATACAGACCCTGACCATATCCGTGTCGAGGATCCCGGCAAGGTTGAAGGAAACGCAGTATTTACCTATCTTGATGCCTTCAGCCGTCCTGAGCATTTTGAAAGGTATCTGCCTGATTATACTTGCCTTGATGAACTCAAGGAACACTATACGCGTGGCGGACTCGGTGATGTAAAGGTTAAGAAGTTCCTGATTAAGATTCTTGAGGAGGAGCTTGCTCCTATCCGTGAGGAGAGACATAAGTGGGAGCAGAATATTACCGGTGTTTATGACATATTAAAGAAGGGCAGCGAAGAGGCTGAAAAGGTTGCAGCACAGACATTATCAGAGGTTAAGGCTGCAATGAGGATCAACTATTTTGAGGATGGTGCCCTTATTAAAGAGCATATTGCGAAGTACAGTAAATAATGAATTTAAAAACTATTGCTTATATCAGAACCGATTTCCCGACAAAATTCGGAATTCCGCGCCAGCCGGGGCTGGTGGCCGAGCTTGGGGGGAAAATCGTATTTGAACCTGAATTCAAAAATAAGGACATGCTTAGAGGACTGGAGGAATTTTCACATCTCTGGCTCCTCTGGCAGTTTTCTGCAAATCTGGATGAAGAGGGAGAAGCAAAATGGTCCCCAACCGTAAGGCCGCCCCGTTTGGGTGGAAATAAACGGATTGGGGTTTTTGCTACCCGTTCACCCTTCAGACCGAATCCAATCGGAATGTCGGTGGTTTTACTGGACCATATTGAATATGATACAAAGGAGGGTCCGGTGATTTATGTAAAGGGTGCCGATATGCTTGATATGACACCGATTTACGATATAAAACCCTATATCGGATATACGGATATGATTCCTGACAGCCGTGGCGGTTTTACTGAGGCAACAGAGTACAAGCTTTTAAAGGTGGAGTTTAGTAAAGAGGCTGAAAATTCCCTGGAAAAATATGAAAAACACGGTATCAATATTTCCTGCGATATGCTGACTAAGCTTCTTGCAAATGACCCGAGGCCTCATTATCAGAAGGATGCAGACCGAATTTATGGTATGGAGTACGCAGGGTACGAAATAAAGTTTAAGGTAAACGAAGAATTGCTGACGGTACTGAGTATTGAAAAATCAGCGCAATAATATTGTATAGAATGGAGATGACAGGATGCAGTCAATTAGAATGAACTTCCCGGAGGGAAAGAAAAAAGCATTAACCTTTAGCTATGATGATGGAGTAGAGCAGGATATCCGCCTGATGGAAATCCTCAAAAAAAACAACCTGAAGTGTACCTTCAATTTAAATTCCGGCGAGTATTCACCTGAGGGAACGGTATTTCCCGAGGGGCATATCCACAGAAGAATGACAAAACAGGCAGCAATTGAATTGTATAAGGACAGTGGAATGGAGGTTGCGGTACATGGCCTGAACCATCCGTGGTTTACAGAGCTTCCTGAAAATGTATGCAATGCGCAGATTGCTCTGGACAGATGGAATCTTGAACGTGAATACGGACAGATAGTCCGTGGCTGTGCATATCCCTTCGGTGCCTACAATGACAGTGTTGTGGATATTCTGGCTAAAAACGGAATTGTCTATTCGCGTGCGGTAAATCCTACATACCGGTTTGACATCCCGAGGGACTGGCTCAGACTTGAACCTACCGGACATTTTGCAGACCCCAAAATGCCTGAGCTGATTGATAAATTCCTTGACGGAAAGCCCGGCATAGCCGAAAATCCCTGGCTTTTCTATATTTGGGGCCACAGCTATGAATTTGAGCAGTTTGACTGCTGGGAGATGTTTGAAAATATGGCTTCAAAGCTTGCAAACAGACCTGATGTATGGTATGCAACCAATATTGAGGTTTATGACTATGTTAAAGCCTTTGAGAATCTGCAGTTTTCTTCTGATATGTCCATGGTGAGGAACAATTCCTGTATGGATGTATATTTTGAGTTTGCCGATTATGGCAATCCTGATGTAAAGCAGTATGTGGTACCGGCCGGTTCTACATTGGGGACGGACCTTTTTTAACAAAATTCTGCATCGGGGACGGACCTTTTTTAAGAAAATTCAACAAAGGGGACAGACCTTGAACACAATTTTTCAAGGTCAGTCCCCTTTGTTGAATTTTCTTAAACAAGATCCGTCCCCAACG
>JAZQNG010000044.1:0-5918 GCA_045627205.1 Lachnospiraceae bacterium | reverse complement strand
GAATTGCGAAAACATTACAGAACTTGATTTATCATCCTTTGATACACAAAAGGTATCAACAATGTACCGGATGTTTTACCAATGTAAAAACTTAAAGACTCTTAATCTGTCATCATTTAATCTTTCAAATGTTAAGAATACAAGTGGTATGTTCCGGGATTGCAGGAAACTGACAACAATATATATGTCGTATTGCAAGACATATCCGGATGCAAAAAGTAAATGTATGTTTACCGGATGCAAGAAGCTTGTGGGCGGAAATGGAACGGTTTACAATATAAAGCATGTCAACAATGTTTACGCATGTATTGATGCGGATGGAACTCCCGGATACTTTACTGCTTTGAAGGATTAAGCATACCTTAAAATTAAAAATGTTAAAAGTCTCGACTGGCTTGTTATAAAGGGTGTCAGTAATTTTGACGCCCTTTATGAGATACCTTCCTGTGAATACTGGTCAGATGAATCACGTATTATGGGATGTGAAAAATATTAATGTGAAAAAGAAAATACGTCCTGAGGAGCATCATTATGAGGTTCTGTCCGGAAAAAGAATAAAAACCGGAGAGCTTCCGGGCGGATGTTTAGATGTTTTCCCGATGATTACAGGAACTGAGATATGGCCTTCTAGGGATGAATGGAAGGATAAAATATTACTGGTTGAGACCAGTGAAGATAAACTCAGCCCCGGCTTAATCACACTCTATCTGAGAAATCTTGGCGCACAGGGAATCTTAAAGCAGATAAATGGAATCTTAGTTGGAAAACCTCAGAATGAGAAGTACTATGAGGAATATAAAGAGGTATACAGGACAATTTTAAAGCGAATCACTTCCTGTCCTTTATAATGTCAATATAGGACACGCTACGCCTATCGGACTGCTTCCGTTAGGGATAAAATATGAAATTGATCTGGATAAAAAAATAATCAGATTACTGGAATCTGCAACCGAATAGGAGGAGACATTTATGGGGATTTTCAAGGCGTTATCTGCTTCATTACATGGTGTTTCTCATAATCAGTACAAGAAATTCTTTTACTGTGATTCTATGCCAAATGATGTTTTGATGGTAAAGGCGACTAAAAAATCAAATAAGTCAAGTGCGGATGACGTGGCAGAAAACATAATTCCCGATGGGTCCGTAGTAGTAGTTAATGAGGGCCAGTGTGCCATTTTTGTCAGTGGTGGTAAGGTAATGGAGGTCTGCTCCGAACCGGGTTCCCATGAAATATCGAATCCTGAGGCCCAGACCATTATGAATGGCGGAAAGCTTAAAAATACCGTAAAGGAAGTAGGAAGAAGATTTACATATGGAGGCGACGCACCCGCCATTGACAACAGAATATATTATGTGAATACCAAACTTATTCTTGCCAATGAGATGAAAGTTGAATATGGAGTAAATATTAATTTCTGCAGGGCAAACTTTGGAACAACACTTACCGGTCATGGCGTATATTCATATCGTATCGTAGATCCTACCATTGCTTATAAGCAGCTGGTAGGTGATGCCCTCCATACATTTACGGTAAGATATTTTAATATTGCAATAGCTGATGCGTTAAGCCGTCACGTGAAAAATCTCATGTATTCATCGCAGGGTGGTCAGAGAGAAACTGTGCCCGGAGAACCTGAATATGATATACATCAGTATCTGCTGGAAAATTTCGGAATAGAAATTAATTCACTTGATTTTATAAATCATGGTATCTCAAATATAGGCGGTGCAATTATTTCAAATAAACATACTTCAACGGCAAACAACAGAACTGAAAATTCATGGTCAGGAGAATCCGGCAATGCATTTGGAACAACAAATACAGTTGAATCTGCGAATTCGTTTGAATCCACAAATATAGCCGGCTCAACAAATGAAGAGTACAATAATGATGTATCATCAGAGGCGGTTTATGAGAATAATTTGTCTTCGTCAGCTCCTGACAATTCATACATTAATAATGATAAAAACGAAGCATGTAATGAAGAGTTCATAATCGATGCGTTTACTGATAATTTAGAAGTATCATATGAGCATGAAGATAATAATACTTTCGATGCATTTCAATCAGAAAATAATACGCAAAATACTGATATAAGTTCAATTCATAGATCTTCTGATGCGTTTCCTTCGGGCTTCGGTGATAAATATAAAGCAGCTCCCGAGAACAATGGCTTAATCAATGATATATCAGGATTTGTAAGTAATAATTATATGGATTTTTCAGATGATTTATCCGGAGAAACTGACGAACAATATCTTAGACAGTCTGAGAACAGCTTTGTTGGTATGAAGTTTATTGAAGATATTCCACAAAAGGAAGCTGTGAATCCCGTATCGATGCTAAGAGAAGACTATTGTTATAAAGAAGGCTTAAAGCAGCAGGTAAGAAGTGTTTCATCCGGCAGCAATTTTGTAAAAATAACCGAATGGAGATGTAACTGCGGTACTCAGAACAAAGGAAGATACTGTACGGAATGTGGACAATGGCGCTGCAGATGCGGTACTCAGAATAAAGGAAAATTCTGTACGGAATGCGGTCAATGGCTTTGCTCCTGCGGAAATATCTGTAAAGGAAATTTCTGCAGCGAATGTGGAAAGCAAAGATAAAAGGTATAACAGAGAAGGTTTTAAAGCAGCAAAAATTTATAAGGAGAAGAATTTTTATGGCAGATATTGGATCATCAATTAGAATAGGCAGCTTTACTGTTAAGAACAGAATTACCATGGCTCCTACCGTTAAGTTTGATTATACGGACGATTCGGCATTGGTTACAGATAAGCTTGTAGAACATTACGAAAAAAGAGCCAAAGGCGGAGCAGGACTTATATGTGTTGAAGCTACGGCTGTTCTTCCGGGCGGAAGATTTGGAAAAAATCATATGGGATTATGGGATGATTCGCAGATTGAAGGTCAGAAAAGAATTGTGGAAGCCTGCCATAAATATGGTGCAGTTACCATAATTCAGCTAAATCACATAGGTTGTGGTGCACATCCGGATTTAGGTCCATCCATCGGCCCCTCAGACCTTGAATATGAGATGTGGGGGCATAAGGTTGTAACACACGGCTTGACACTTGAAGAGCTTCACGATATGCAGAAGGCTTTTGTTGATGCAGCAGTAAGAGCTCAGAAAGCAGGTTATGACGGAATACAGCTTCATGGCTGCCACGGTTATCTGATAAATCAGTTTATCAGTGTCAACAACAATAAGAGAACCGATGAATATGGCGGAAGTCCTGAGAACAGAGCCAGATTTGGTGCTGAAATCATAAAGGCAATCCGTGAAAAATGCGGTAAGGATTTCCTGATTTCCGTCCGTACAACAGGCTGTGATCCTACTGTAGAGGATGCAATTGTTGTCGGTGAGGAATATGTGAAGGCAGGCTGTGATTATCTTCAGGTATCAACAGGAATGACTTCATTGGATAACCTTAAAGAATATCCGGACACTGTTATCGATAAGACAAACAGTCTGGGAGTATATTTCAAGAAACATTTTGACGGGAAGGTACCGGTATCCTGCGTAGGTGGGATAAAGACAGCAGAAAAGGCACGCTATATCATTGAAAATAATCTCTGTGATACTGTTGATATTGCGAGAGAGGTACTTGCTGATCCTGAATTTCCAAATGCGGTTATTGAAGGAAAGGAATATAAGGTATGTTTTGGATGTAAGGCCTGTCAATACGGACCTTTTACGAAGCATATGTGTCCTTGGGGAAATACTCCTTGACTTTTTAATCCATAAAGTGTATCTTAAATCTTAATTGGTGATGATTATGTGTAAGTAGGCAATATTGATTCTTTCAGAGAGCCGCAGTCAGGTGAAAGTGTGGCAGATAGATATTGGTTGAATTTCAGCATAGGAGCCATAAAATTAAATATAAAGTGCAGATTCAGAAATGAGTCTGAACATGGGTGGTACCGCGGGGAAACTCGTCCCATATGAGCTGTTCAATGGAGACGAATTAATCCGTGGTATTTTTTCGTCAGATAATAAGCTTGATTAAGGTATTAGTCGATATTGAACAGAATATATCTAAAAAACAGAAAAGAGGTACAGAAAATGGGAGATTTCAATTTGAATGACAGGATTTCCGAAATCAAGCAGGAAATCACGGAAGGCATGAAGAGCCTTACCAGCTCAAAGGAGGTTTATGAGTTCAAGAAGACTTTTCTTGACAACAAGACAGGCAAAATCGGTCTGATCATGAAGGAAATGAAGAACATTCCTTCTGAGGAAAGAGCAGATTTCGGTAAGTCTGTAAACGAGCTTAAGAACTGGGCGCTTACAACCTTTGATGAGCTTGATACCGAGCTCAAGGCTGCTGAAGCAAAGAAGAGATACGAGAACGAGAAGATTGACGTTACAATGCCTTCAATTAAGACAAAGGCCGGTAAACTTCACCCTAACACACTTATACGCAATCAGCTGACAGATATTTTTGCTTCAATGGGTTTCAAGGTATTTGAAGGAACCGAAATTGAGACAGATTATTATAATTTTACTGCACTTAATATTCCGAAGGATCATCCTGCCAGAGATATGCAGGACACCTTCTACCTTACTCCTGAGTTCCTGCTCAGAACACAGACAAGTTCAGGTCAGGTTCACGTAATGGAGAGCCAGCAGCCTCCCATAAAGATCATCTCTCCCGGT
The DNA here is from genome assembly GCA_045627205.1 of Lachnospiraceae bacterium. Lineage (GTDB taxonomy): Bacteria > Bacillota > Clostridia > Lachnospirales > Lachnospiraceae > RUG11977. The sequence continues at coordinate 1,254 of JAZQNG010000044.1, read as the reverse complement.
AAGGTATTCCGTTCTGATGATGATGCAACCCATTCACCTATGTTCACACAGATGGAAGGTCTGGTAGTTGACAAGGGTATCACACTTTGTGATTTGAAGGGAATGCTTGACACTCTGGTTAAGAACATTTTCGGAGAAGGCACCAGAACACGTCTTCGTCCTTCATATTTCCCCTTCACCGAGCCCTCTGTTGAGGTCGATGTAAGCTGCTTCAACTGTGGCGGAAAGGGCTGCAGTCTCTGCAAGGGAACAGGCTGGATTGAGGTTCTTGGCGCAGGTATCGTAAACAAGAAGGTACTTGATGACTGTGGAATTGATTCAAATGTTTACAGCGGTCTTGCTTTTGGTATCGGTATTGAGCGTCTTGCTATGCTTAAATATGGTATCAACAATATTAAGTTTTTATTTGAGTCTGATTTAAGAGTTCTGGAGCAGTTAGAGGAATAATCATTAAACTGATTCGACAATATTCAGTAAGAGCGTACATATCGTGTACCATTATATTTGATTAAATGATTAAAGGAGTGTGGAAATATGTTAGTTCCCTTAAGTTGGTTAAAGGATTATGTAGATATAGATGTAACTCCTGAAGTGCTGGAGGAAAAGCTTTTCTCCTGCGGTTTCGAGGTTGAGGAGCTTATAGAAGTAGGTAAGGATATCAGCGGTGTTGTTGTCGGCGAGGTTGTAGAGTGTGAGCCCATTCCCGATACACATCTTCATGTATGTAAGGTAAATGTAGGCGGTGCAGAGCCTCTTCAAATCTGCTGCGGTGCGGATAATGTGGCTGTAGGCGGAAAATTCCCTGTAGCTCTTAACGGTGCAACAGTTTATGCTACCGCAAAGGATCACGTCACCATCGAAGGCGTTATGACAATTAAAAACGGAAAGCTCAGAGGCTATGATTCCTTCGGTATGCTCTGTTCAGGTACTGAGCTGGGTGTAAGTGAGGATATGTATCCGGGTGCAGGCTATAACGGACTTCTTTCATTACCCGCAGACACAGAGGTTGGCGCAGATATCAAGCCTATACTTGGTCTTGATGAGTGGATTTTTGATATTTCTGTTACTGCCAACAGACCTGACTGCCAGAGCATTTTCGGTATTGCCAGAGAAGTTGCCGCAGTATTAAATAAGCCTGTAAAGGAGCCTGATTTATCCTATACCGAGTCAGGTATCGTTAAGGAGGGTTTCAAGGTTGATGTATCTGCCGGAGATCTTTGTCCCAGATATATTGCTCATTATGTATCAGACATT
>JAZQNG010000043.1:0-17173 GCA_045627205.1 Lachnospiraceae bacterium | reverse complement strand
GTAATGCTTGCAACACCCGCTATCAGAAACCTCATCCGTGAGAACAAGACCTTCCAGATTGCAGGAACAATGCAGACAAGCCGTAAGCAGGGCATGAAGATACTCGACGATGCAATCTTCGAGCTCTACGAAGGCCACTATATAGACAGAGAAACCGCCCTGAGCTTCGCCCAGGATTCCGGCGCCCTTGCCGCAAAGATGTTATATTGACAGTGAGACATAAAATATTAAATGCAAGCTCGCTTGCAATTTAATATTTCATGTTGAACGCAAACCGACATGAGCAAGAAGCGACTTGTGAAACAAGGCGCGAGATTGCGAATGCCGGTAGCAATTGCGAGAGCGAAGCGGAGCAATTGCGGGTCAATATAAACTGTATTAGCAATTCAGGTTAATACAGAGGATCTCAATTGCGTCAATATAATCTATATTAACAAAAATCCACAGCAAAAAAAGGAGATTTTCCAATGGCTGAATTTCAATACCTGGCCGTCAACGGCGCCGGTGAAAATGTAAAAGGCACAGTAAAAGCAAACAATATTGAAGCTGCAAAGGTTCAGCTTCGTATGGACGGACTTACACCCGTATCCGTAAAGGCACAGAGCCTTCTGACGAGAGATCTGAATATCGGCGGAGAAAAGTCGGTTACAAAGCGAGACCTTTCGGTATTCTGCCGTCAGTTCACGAGTATTCTGAATGCAGGTGTAACGGTAGTAGATGCTTTGAACATGCTTGCAGACCAGACACAGAACAAAACACTTGTAAAGGCTTTAAAGAAAACAAGCGAGCTTGTTCAGCAGGGTGAAACTCTTGCGAGTGCTATGTCGAAGAGCCCCAAGGTATTCCCTGAAATGTTTGTAAACATGGTTGAAGCCGGTGAAGTTTCCGGTTCACTTGAAACCTGTGTAGCCAGAATGGGTACACAGTTCGAAAAGAGTGCAAAGCTGGCCGGCATCATCAAAAAAGCGATGATTTATCCTATCGCCGTTGTTGCCATTGCCATGGTAGTACTTGTTGTAATGTCTACCGCGGTTGTTCCTAAATTTGCCGAAATGTTCGCAGGTATGGGTTCGGAGCTTCCCGGATCGACAAAGGCTGTTATGGCACTTGCTGATTTCCTTATAAATAAATGGTGGCTTCTTATCATCATTGTGATTTGTGTTGTTGTTGGCTTGAAGATGTTTGGAAAGACGGATGCCGGAAAGACGGTATTCGGTACTATTGCCATAAAGGTTCCCTTTATCGGACCTGTAAATATAAAGACACAGTCCGCGTCCTTTGCACGTACAATGTCGACTCTTGTTTCTTCAGGTATGGGTATTTCGGTTGCTCTTGAAATAACAGCAAAGGCTATGAAAAATATCCTTTACAAGAGAACGCTGATGAAGGCAAAGACAGAGGTTGAACAGGGTATAAATCTTTCCGTTCCTATCCGAAAGGCAGGCGTTTATCCCACACTTGTTCCGAACATGATAGCAATCGGCGAGGAAACAGGTAATGTTGAAACCATGCTCGACAAGGTAGCAGAATACTTCGAGGAGGAAGCAGAGCTTGCTACAGAGTCTATGTCCGAGCTGATGCAGCCCGTTATCATCGTAGTACTCGGTGGTCTTGTCGGATGGATGGTACTTGCAATGTACCAGCCTATGATAAGTATGTACGGCGATCTTGGAAATCTGTAAACAGATAGAGAAATATATTGAAAGTGATAGAGAGGCTGTCCTGAAGGAGACAGCCTCTTTTTACAAGCATAAAATCGAACTTAAAGAGCCGGGAGAAAATTTACTAAAGTGTAACGAAACGGCGAAATGGGTGAAATACAATAAAGAATACGCTATAAAACAGAACAACGGATAAAAAGTAACTTCAAAAATATAGAAAAATAGTTATAAATATCACTAAGATATGTATATGTCAAAATAGTTAATCAAAATAATGCTAAATTATTAAGAAAATATTAAGAAAGAATATAGATTAGCATTCAAACTAATATGCAGTGCCTTTTATATTTGTGCATATAAAAAGCTGGAATTGTATATTGTGCACAAATAAACAATACCAAAGATATATATTGAAACGATTTACTATACTGAAAATATACAAAAAACAAAAAATTGATAAAGTTTATAATTTGTTAATATTTTGCTTGCATTTCCCGATAAACCGTGATATTATAGTCACACAAGGAAGGAAACACCTTCTAAACAGTTCCAAAGATGCAGGAAGGGATGCATCCGGTGAACAAGTATAGGTCCTAAAGGACGGAAAACAAAAAAGGAGAAAAAATTATGAAAAAATTAAACAACAAAGGTTTTTCACTCGTAGAACTTATCGTAGTAGTTCTCATCATGGCTATCATCGCTGTAGCCCTTGCTCCTCAGGTTATGAAGTGGGTTGAGGAATCAAGAAAGTCAACAGATGCTAACAACTATGATACAATCGTTGAAGCATGTAACACAGCACTTGCTGATCAGGAAGCTTTAAAGGAAAGCAACAACAAAATCGTTCTTACAGCTAGCGCAGATTCAGACGAGGCTAGAGTTTGGACCGGTTGGGAAAGTACAGATGCATTCAAGAAGCAGATGGAAGAAATCCTTGGAACCAGCTGGGCAACAAGTCTTAAGGTAAAAGCTTCTGAAACCGTTAAAAGAAATGATGATGGTACATGGAGTGATGAGAAGATTACTTATACAATCACTGTTTGGAAGGGTCATGTTTACAGAACAATTGATACAACAGGTGCTAAGAATTCATAATTTATGAATTAACCTACTCTTCCGGGGATATTCTCCCCGGAAGATTTTTCCTAAAGCGTAATGCTACAGATTTGTTGCAAATGCGCAATGCAATAAGTTGAATATTGAAAATGTATGTCCTCTGCATCCCTTAAGGGCGTGAAAGATAAACAGTGCCGGCACTGAAGCTTCACCATCCTGCAGAGGACATTTGCATTTTTAAGGGTATAACATTTTTGATAAAAAATCCGATATAAGATTTGGAAGGGTTTATGCCTTTAGAAATGCAATAAACCGTAGAACTGTATGCCAGGAGGATCTATGGGAGATAAAAAAAACTCATTGAATTTTATTAAAAAAGAACCCGTTGTATTAAGAAACAAAAAAGAGCAGGAAAACAATCTCGGCTATTCGCTTGTCGAGCTTGTGGTGGTTGTTCTGATTATTGCGATTTTATCCGTTTCACTTGCACCTCAGGTATTCAAATGGATTGAACATTCGAGGAATGCGACGGATGAACAGACCAAGAATACTCTTTTGGAGTATTGCGGTTTTGCTTTGACGGACGAGGCTGCATTTCAGATGGTTTCGACCGAAGAGTATGAGCTCCATATCATAAAAGACAGCTATGGATTTACAACCTATAAATATCAGGACAGAAACGGCGTTCATATCGGTGCTGCGAATGTTCATCCCGAAAACGACGCATATTGGGCAAAGCTTCTTGAATGCATCGGGATATCGAGCTATGAAGTTTTTGAACAGGAAATAGGGATTGAATCCCAGCCTGAGGACGGAGAGGTCATCTCTATAGACATTTACATTTACCGCGGCGGATATACCTACGGATATCTGCACGGCATAGAAAATGAAACGGTTGGAATACATAATTCATAAAACAATAAGTAAAACAGATAAAGGCAGGAAAGAGAATGTTATCCGTAATTTTTTATATCGTGATTTTCATATATGGCGTAGTTGTCGGAAGCTTCCTGAATGTGTGCATTTTACGTACACCGCTTAAGGAGTCCATTGTTACAAAACGGTCCCACTGCATGAGCTGCGGACATCAGCTTGCCTGGTACGATCTTTTTCCGCTTTTTTCGTATCTGTTTTTAGGCGGAAAATGCAGATACTGCGGCGCCAAAATTTCAAAGCAGTATCCCATTATCGAGGCGCTGAACGGCGTGATGGCTGTATTATGCTTTATGTTTGGCGGTTTCTTCCCTCATACAATCGAGAATGTTTCGGAATGGGTAGCACTTGCAAACGGTGGAGAAGTGCTTGACTGGGCAATGCCCTGGTATCTCAACGGATGCCTGCTTTTAAACTGCTTTGTGGTTTCGGCACTTATTGTCATTACCCTGGTAGACTGGAGAACCTTTGAAATTCCGATCGGAGCAAATATATTTATCGGAGCTGTCGGCCTCGTAAAACTTGTGCTTACAATGCTTGTAGATACGAGATATTACAATATTCAGGCGGAAATAGAGGGCTTCGAACCGACTTTCTGGCAGAGTTTGAATGCAAATGGGGCATGGAAGGAATATGTGATAGGCTTTTTTGCCGTGAGTATATTCCTGCTCCTTATTTACTGGCTGAGCAAGGGCGGCGCCATGGGCGGCGGAGATGTAAAGCTGATGGCCGTGGCCGGTCTTTTCCTTGGCTGGAAGCTGATAATTGTAGCACTTATACTCGGCTGCCTTTACGGAAGCGTGATTCATATTGCACGAATGAAAATATCAAAACAGGGACACAGACTTGCCATGGGACCTTATCTTGCGGCGGGAATTGTTTCGGCTATGTGGTTCGGACAGGCGATTGTTGACTGGTATTCGGGATTTTTCATGTAGTATTTGATTTGTTAGGATGTCTGTATTCACCCGGATATCTGTTTTCGCCGGATATCTGTTCCTCCCGGATATCTGCAGATAATAACCCGGGCTGCAATTTATGTTTATCCTTTTGTAAACAATAGAATTGGTGTTCTTGAGAAACAAAACAACACATTTGTTTAGCCTTACGACCGGAGGATGAAGCGACAGAAAAAACAGAAAATAAATCCATATATCGATAAGACGTATGTATAAAAATACACAAACCGGTTAAATTCTGTATATAACAAACATCATTTGAAGAGGCTCTGAATATATATAACAGTCAGACAAATCGGTGCAAAAAATGCCCCGTTGTGCACATTTTGCTATGAGATGGATTATTTTGCGAAAGTTTGGAAATGCTGACAAAATATGAAAAAATAGTGGATTTTTTAAAAAGAATGTGCTATAATGACAAAGATAAAATAGCGGATAATAGAAGCAAAACTCGGGAAGGGTAGGGTTTTTGCTTCATTTGTGCGTTGAAAAAATAACCCTGAGAGGGACTATGGAGGAGCAAAATGGCTACATCAAAGGTTGTATGTATTGAAGTAACTGATGCCGTTACCAGAGTTGTCGAAATGGACAATGGTAAGAAGGATCCGGTTATTCATAAAGCGGTAGTCTTCACTACACCCGACAGTACCGTGAGCGACGGAATCGTCGATGTTCCGGATGCATTTTCAAAGGAACTGGCAAATCAGTTAAAAAATGCCGGAATTCATACGAAGGAGACTATTGTAACTCTTTCGAGCAATAAGGTTATCAGCCGAGAGGTTACCGTACCCGAATTAAAGGACGACCAGATTTCTGAATTTGTTCAGAATCAGAAAACGGAGTATTTCCCCATGGATACCTCAGGACATATCATGGTCCACAGGGTTCTTGAAAGGAATAAAGATACAAAGCAGATGCGAATGATTATTTTTGCACTGCCTCAGAGAATAGTTCAGAACTATCAGATGGTTACCGCAATGGCAGGCCTGAAGCTGATAAGTCTTGACTACAACGGAAACTCACTTTTCCAGTGGCTTTCAAACGACAGCCACAGGGATATGTCGATGTATCTCCAGATAAACGAGAGAAGCTCGATGTTCACCATCACCGAGAAGAGAAAGCTGGCCATCCAGAGAAATATCAACTTCGGTGCATATGCTCTTGCGGACAGACTTCTCCAGAGCGGATATTTTGAGGGCGACGATGTGAACGGACAGGGCATGACCCGTTCGGCAGCCATCAAAAAGCTTACAGACGAGGAGTTTATCTTCCCCAGCTTCGCTTCCTCAAAACTCATTGCTCCGGACACAGAGGCTGCAGAGAGACTCCATTCGGCAAAGGATATGGTTACTGAAGGTCTCCGTCCCCTGCTCGGAAATCTTTCCCGTGTTATGGAGTATTACCACGCAAAGAATAAAAATGCCGAAATCAATACGATTTACATCGGCGGTGTCGGCGCAAAGATAAAAGGTCTGAAAAACTTCCTCGAGAACGAATTTGCAGGTGTTGAGATTGTTGTTCTCGATCAGCTTCCGGACGTAAAGGTCAGCCATGCGGTTGAACGTAGCGGAATCAATACTTCAGAGCTTATTGCCTGTCTCGGTGCGGTTGAAAGGTCCATCACCTTCATTACCGTTTCCGAAAAGGAAAAGACGGCTAAATTCATAAAGATTACTGTTATTGCCCTTGCGGCAGTTATCATTGCAGCCATTGTAATCGTTCTTTTGGGCAAGAGCAAGTATGATGATGCGGTAAAGAAAAAGCAGAAGCTCGATGCAGAGGTTAAGGAGCTTGAGGCTGTAGGAATCGAGAATCTCGAGAATCAGGCCGCAGCAGCAAGAAACCAGATTACAGAGGCTTCTTCGGCAGATGACGCAACATACAGATACTCAGAGCAGTGGAACGAGACTCTTGCAAGTCTGGAAGAGAAGACGGTCAGCTCAATGGTAACAAATTCTGTTTCGGTTACAAACGAAGGCATGTCCTTCAGTGCTACCGTAAACTCGAAGGAAGCTGCCGCAAAGATGATTATGCAGCTGAAGACGGTTCCTTATTTCGCAAGCGTTACCGTAAACGGAATTGCGGAGTCTGTTGACCAGAATACAGGATATTCGGTTGTATCGTTCGGTGTGACCATTACCTTCAAAAAGTACTTTGATAAGGATGTAAACGGCGACGGCGTAGTAGATGAATTTGATGATGTAAATGCCGACGGTGAAATAAACAAGTACGATATCTACGGCGATTATAACGGCGATGGTATACTTGACAGACGCGATATCGAGCTTGGAGAGCTTGATGCAAAGGCAGCTGTCATGGAAATCATCGGACAGGATATCAACCGTGACGGTGTGGTAGATATTTATGATGACTACAACGGCGACAAGGTTGTCACATTTGATGATTTTGCAGCATTCAACCTGGTTGAAGCAGGTCTTGCGGCTGCACCCGAGGTACTTGAGGGCGAGACACTCGATCCCGACGGAATACCCCATCCTATCGAAACTGAAGCAAAGGAGGCAGGCAAATGAAAGTCAACCAGAAATACCTTGAAGCAGGTCTGATTCTCGTTATGATAGCTGTTTGCTACTTCGCTTACTCCTTCGGCTATAAGTCCTATATTGATAAGGCTAAGCAGCTTGAGAACCAGAGCAAGAATGTTGAGGCAAGAATCAATACACTGAATGAAAAAATCACCCACAAGGCAGAGTGGGAAGCAGATATTGCAAAGGCAGATGCCTTTACGGATGTACTTTTCACAAAGTACGGCCCCGGAAATTCAATTGAAAAGTCAATCATGTTACTTGTTGATATGACAAACAGAACAGGAACAACGATTTCAAGCATGAGTCTCGGTGAATCCTCACTTATTTACCAGAGCAGTGCCGTAAATGAAAACGGAGCTCCGAAGGAAAGACTTTATTCACAGCAGATGACGATTTCAATCAGAAATTCCTATACAGGCGTAAAGAGATTGTTTGATTATATCAACAACTATCCCGAGAGAATGAATGTTGAAACCTTCAGCCTTGCTTATGACGCTCCTTCGGGCTCACTTACCGGTTCAATGGTTGTAAACATTTATTCGGTAGTTGACGGCAACCATACATATGTTGCTCCTGTTATTGAGGACATCCAGATCGGAAATCCCAATATTTTCAAGAGTAATTATGTAGATCCCAATGCAGTGCTGCTGGACGAGAACGGAAATCCGATCGATGAGAACGGAAATCCGCTTGTGGAAACAGAAGATTTAAATCTTGAAATTAACTGATTCGTAACTGATAAATCATAAAAAGGAGAGGCGGTCATGATTGCTAAACTGAAAAACAGAAAATTAGATAACCGCGGTTCATCATTTGTTGAAATAATTGTGAGTGTGCTGATTATCGGCATCATTTTCGTACCGCTTCTTCTTGGCATGAATACTGCTCTTATAGTCAACCGTATGTCACAGAATGAACAGTATGCCGATACCGTTGCACAGAATTGTATCGAAGCTGTAAAGTCTCTTGGCAAGAGTACGGTTGAAGCCCGGGACGGTGCATCAATCAACGAGATATCATCGGGTGCTACACTTTCGAAGCTGAGCGATGTTCAGTATAGGGTATCCGGCATAAAGCAGGGAACAAAGGAATATACTGCGGATATTGAATTTATTGATGAGTATTCGGGAGCAGGCATGCAGAACGATGCTACAGGATATTCCAGCATCAAATCGGCAAACACCCTGAACGTAAATATGACAGGTGTTGACCTGCCTGCAATATCAGATGCCGTAGCCGCAGCGCATTCGATGGGCAATACGACCTGTACCTATGCCGAAGCGGTTGCACATCTTAAAATCAAGAGAAATATCATTCGGATAAAAAAGTATTCACATGATGCGACGTATGGAAATAAATATGTAATAGAGCCTGTTGTATACTATGAATTTTATAATGACAGCGATTTCTTCAAGTCGGGCGGAGATACATATGGCTATACCAAAACACTTGAGCCTATGGCATTTGATGTATGTCCGACCAAGATAATGACACTGATTGAATCGGTGACTGATATCGAACATACCGGAATAAATACCGATCAGACAACGATTACCGTCGGAAGCCATATCGAATCCGATTCCACAAAGGCGACGGTGACCTGCGGAACAGCCCATACTCAATACGTAAATCAGTCGGTTTCAATCGACAATCAGCTTGGAATGGATAAAAGCATTACGATTTACACCTATATTTCGGGTGTTGGCTTAATGGAGAACAATTCAGCCGGCTATATGAACTCAAAGATGATTTATGAAATCAATTATCAGGGTGCTACTACCGGAACAATGAATATATTCAATCCTTTGCCTACAGAGACGGTTTATAAGACTCCGGACACTATCAGCTGTACAAAGCTTGATAAGATGGTAGAGGATGCTACAGCTGATGAAATAACAAAGATGTATAAATTAAAGGTAACAGTAAAGGATGTTGATTCGAACTATTCACTTAGCAGAGAGTCAACAATACTCAGCTGATTGGAAAGGAGATAGGGTATGATGAAGCAAAGAAAGAAAATGCTGAACAATACAGGTGCTACACTTGTTGTAGTAATCATTTGTATGCTGTTTGTCGGCATAATCGCTGCTGTAATTTTGAGACTTACCGTCGGAAACAGAAAAACAATCCAGACAGTTGAAGAATCATCTCAGAATTTCTATTCTACGGAAACCATTGTTGATGACGTAAAGATATATTTGCAGAAGCTTGCAAATTCTGCGGCTACCGAGGCATATGCAGACGTTCTCACAACCATGACGATTGACGCGGAAGCAGATCTGGATGCAGCCTTTGAAAATGCATTTAAATCCGCAATGAACAATAAAATGGGCGGAAGCATGGATCTTATGGCAAATCTTGACAAGGTAACCTGCGATGCATTTGAGGCAGGCTCCGGTGATGCACTTGGTTCCGCGGGCGGACGCGTTACAATTGAGAACGGTTTCTACAATGCAGCCGAAAACAGTTTAAAGGGTGTTGTAATTTCTTACACGGATGAAAGCGGCTACACCTCCACAATCGTAACTGATTTTACATTTAACGCAACCAGACCTACTGCTTCTGTAATGCAGGAATCAAAGGCCTTCGATTATGATATAAGTAAATTCGTTGTAGTTGCAAACGGAAATGTAAATGGTACTGTCAGAACAGCCTTCGACCCTGTGGATACCGATAAACCCACGGCCGGATACTGGAAGGGAAATATTTATTCCGGAAACGACCTTAATATCACTGCGGAAACCGGCAGAATAGGCGATTTACAGGCAAAGTATTTTATAGTTAAAAACAAACTGAATCTGATGGGCAACGGTCAGATTAAATTTGCCGGTCTTGAAAATAACCTTCTCGATCTTGACAGATATGCCGATAATAGTAATATAGCAGGATTATATGTTGCTGCAAACCAGGACAATGCGAACATCTGGGCAAATGATATTGTTGTCGGATATCATAGCGATACCGTTCCTTCAACATCAACAAAATTTACCACAACAGACAGCCGTCTGTTTACAAAGGATGACATTACAATTGATTCGGACGGAGCTTCCTTCAGCATGAAGAGAGCTGTGGAAGAGCCGGGACATGAAACAACATACGATTCTTCAACAAAGAAATTTTATCGTGATGGTGAAGAAGTGCTTAAGGTTGCTCCTTCCTATATAGGATTCACTGAAAGCACAAATGCTAACGCGAGTGCTGTTATAATAAACGGTGCAGATTCCGTGGTTGACCTTAGCGACGCACGTGATATTAGAATTGCAGGTACTGCATTTACGGATATCCCGAAGATTTTCGGACATTACGATGATACATCAGACTACAAGTTTATGATGGGTGAATCAATTACATTCAGATCCCTTCAGACATTGTATATGGTTCCCGGCGAAATGGTAAGTAAAGCAGGACACAATCCTTTATCAGTAAGCGAGTACAATGCATGTATTCCGTTAAAGGATTCGGTTTCCACAAACACAGCAGATAAATTCGGATTTAATATTTCTGTTGATTCGAATAAGGTAAATGTAGCTGATGTAAGATATGCGGAGACAAGTACGGAGAACAGATACTATCTTTACTGGAAGTTCACAAGTGCTACTGCTGCATCGAACTATTTCAGGGATTTGTTTAATTCAACAAAGACAAACAGCGATGGAGAAAATTATTACAGAAGACTCATGTACGAAAGAATGGACATGATCGGCTCAGGAAAGATTCTTCTCCCTGCAAATAAAGAATATTTAAAGACAAAGGGCGGTTGTGTATCCTATGATGGTAATGTAATGGACTATGTAGGTTCAAGTAACCCGGGTAGTTTAAGTGAATATTCTACAACATTTACCAATCTGTTAAACGGATTAAGTACAGAACCTAAGTCAGGCACATCTTCGGCCGGAATATTCAATACATTAATTCAGACAAATTCAGATGAAAATGTAGGATATAAGCTTGCTGCTAAAAAGGTTGAAAATGAGGATACGGGTCTTGTTCAGATGACTCTTGAATTCCCCGGTGAGTGGGTAAATCCTTTGAACGGTGCAACATATAAGAATCAGGTTCTTACATCAGCAGGATGGGTTGCTCCTACAACCGATTCAAATAAAAATGTATATCAGCTGATTATCGGAAACAATGTTTCATTATCTCCTGATTCAACAAAGAAGTATATTGTAATTGCGTTGAACAAATATAAGGATGACGGTTCAATTGAGAATCCTGCTTCTGTATCAATTGCATCGGATACAACCTTCAACGGAATCATTCTTTCAGAGGGTACAGTATCAATCGGAGCAGGTGCTACATTGAACTGTTTCGGAAATGCATGTGTTGAGGTTGATGGCGAAAAGGAATATATTTCAGAACTTGATGCACTTCTTCAGGTATGTATCGATGATGGTGATATGAGTAAGCCGAACACTATTTTAAGAAAAATCTTCAATATTGCAGGCGAGGGCAGTGTTGCAGGCGGCGACGGTTCTGCTGCAAATCTTTCTTCAGTAGGAACCAACAATTGGAGTAAATATTAATTATTCGTAACTGTAAAACAAACTACATGAAAATGTGAGGAGTTGCTTATGCGTAGCAGATTTATGAAAAACAATTCAGGATTCAGTTTGGTTGAATTGATAGTGGTTGTTCTGATAATGGGCATTATGTCCGGAGGGGCAGTGATTGCCTTTTCAACAATTGTATCTGCTCGTGTAAGCAGCGCCGCCGATATGACTACAAATCTTCTGAAGCAGGCTCGGCAGAAGGCATTGAGTATTGCAAATTCAGAATCGGCAGATAATACTTCAGATGTATATGTTGAGTTTTATAAGAAGGATAAGAATCTGTTTGGCGCTGTAAAACAGCGAACAGCAGGAGAGCCTGAGGAGCTGGTAAACGAGAAGCTTTGCAATGACAATGTTGATATTGCTTTTTGGAATCACAGGGTTCCGGCAAGCACGAAATATAAAATCGGAACAGCTTCGGAAGGAAATTATACTATAAGGGTTTATTTCAAGAAAAAGACAGGCGGAATCGCGAGTGTAATGTATATAGATGCGGATGGCGATGAAGAACAGACATTTGCGGATACAATCTTAATTGATAAACCGGATTCGGTAGATGACGAGGATAAACGTACAATCATACTTGTTGAAGGTACAGGACGTTCATATCAACAGAAATAAAGGAGGAAGTCATAGTGAAGGTAATGAAGAAAAAATTTGACAATGATGGTTTCTCCCTTATTGAAATGATTGTTTCGATTCTGATAACGGGGATCATTATGCTGGGTGTCGGAGTATTTATTTCAACCTCGCGGTACACCTACACGGCAGTCGGGATAAGCACAAAGCTTCAGGAGGAATCCACAGCAGCTTCAAACTATATATCGGAACTGCTGCGTGAGGCTCAGGACTATGGAGCCCAGGATGTGACTGTTGGAGCAAAAACCTACAAGCTTCTTTGGATAAAAACACCGCCGGTTGAGGATGCGGATGAAGCAGATGCAGTTATTGCAGGAGGCTCAGTAATCAACTTTATTGTTTTTGATAATTCGGATCCGGATGGAGAAGGAAAGCTTTACTATTCCAGGGCCACGGTTGGCGTAAGTTCCGGTTATCATATTAATACATCCGGAGCGGTTCATGTGATAGACAATTTCACTGAATCCGACAAGACAAACTATCTGTCTGCGGATCCTTACAGACTGCTGGCAGAATGTGTTAAGGATATTTCGATTTCGAGCAACTATTCGAGTTCTCTGATAACGGTTTCAGTTGATTACCTGTATTTTAATCAGGATTATAAATCTAATATTGTTGTGAAATCCAGAAATAAGTAAATGGGTGGATGTTAGGATATTAGAGTTGATATATATAGAGTATTTAGTTCGTTTCACAACGAGGAAATGGAGGAGCATATGAAAAAATCACGTAAAGTAGTTTCACTGGTTTTAGTATTTGTGATGTTTGTATCTCTACTGACAGGAATAAAGCTTTACTTTTCTGATGATATAAGTGAAGTTCATGCCGGCACAGTTTCAAAAGAATATACAGTTCTTGAATTTGTACCGAATATTTCCATGGCTCAGTTTGGATATCTCGTAGGCCAGGGGCAGGAGCCTGTTGACATGAATGCGGCATGGGGAACCTATAGCTCGGCATTCAGTGCTTATGGTTCAAAGGATTCAGGCACATATGTCAGCAATGAGCTTTTTAGGAAAAAGTATCTTCCTGCTAAAGAAGGCGACAACGATATTGAATGGACTATCACTGTAAAGACAAGAACTCCTAAGACACTTACTCAGGCAGATCTTGATACAGCAGACCTGATTGTCATCAGCCAGACAGTAGATAAAAAACTGCCCAAGGGTTCAGACTGGAATACCTACAGAAATACAGCTAAAGCTGAATTTGCTTCGGAATTTGTAGCTGATGGTGCTCCTACAAGCTTTATGAGCAATGATGTTCTGACATTTGATACAGCTTTGGCAATTTTAAAGCGTGTGGCAGGTGCATCGGGAGATCCCTATAAGCATGCGAATGCATTTGTTGACTATTCGTTGTATGATAAAGCAAGCAAAAATCAGTCCTGTACTATAAAGCCGTATGTTGCTTCGGTTACAATTCATGGTGAACAGGGAAATAGTAGTAAGCTTACTGTATCAAACGGTTCACTTGAGAATGCATATAAGTTATATCTTATGCTTACATCTATGAATCCTTCAACCTTCTATGGTCTCTATTTCAATACAGAAACTGATTCATACGGAATCGATGAGGAAGGCTACATTCATTGTATGAAGACCTCGGGTACAACAGAATGGATTGATCGTGACGAGCGGGAAAGCGTATGGAGTCCTGAACTTATTGCACCTTATTTCCTGTTAAATGCTTCATGGGATAATTCCTTTAGTGCTTTAGGCTGGAATACTGTTACATCGGTTAACAAGGGAAGTGCAGTAGTAGCAAAGGATGGAAATGTTCTTCAGAATGGTGTTATTATATATAATGTGAAGGATAACGAGAGTATTGCTTCTTCTTCGACATTTGATGGTGTTGCTTCTGCAGTGGGCACTGTTGATATAAGCAAACGCTATAGTATTTATACAGGTGGTTACAGAATTCTTGGTGTTGAGCTTAATGAACAGACATCAATAAACAATACTATTGCGGCAAATATAGTTAAAAAATACTTCACAAACAAAAAAGGATTACTTGGCGGAGCGCGCGTGGACTACATGAGTCTGCTTCAGTTTGCAGGAACGAACAAGACCCTTATTGACGATTACGATGCGATTTATCTTTCCTCAAATGTTGATTCTGGTCTTGGCAAGGCATTTTATGGTGCATATGCTGTTTCTAATGCGGCAGTATATACAAAAGGAATCAGCAGACCTTCAAAGCCGGATTGGACAGGTTGGCCGGCGGACACAGGCTGGAACGACTCCGGAAAGTATGCGGCACGTGATATAACAACTGCTACCAAAAATGAATTAATTAGTTTTATTGCTGAAAAACCCGTTATTTTCTCAAGCGATTTGATTGCAGCAAATGCGGTAAGCAGGACTCAGTGGGAGGGGAATACTACATACAAGGTAGCTACAGATACGAACTATTATTCCTTTGTAAACAGCTATAAGGGTAATGCTAATGCTTTAGTTGATAATGGTAACGATGGTTCAAAAATAGACTATGCTTCGCTTATTTCCAAGGTTGAGGCAAATTCTTTTGAGTTGATAGTCGGCTCACAGCCTGCAACCTATTATGATTACGGAAATTTCAATTTTAATGCACAGAATGGAACGCCTATTTACGAATATTCAAATAATATGACGGAAAAGGCAAAAAACGAATATAAGGATAAGGTTTACATCAATACAAGCAAAAATGACTATAGCAGACTTCTGAAGTTCTCGTTCTTTATTGACGATGCTTCTGACAGTGAAAGCTATGTAGCAAAGCTTTATATTGATATGAAT
This sequence comes from Lachnospiraceae bacterium, assembly GCA_045627205.1. GTDB lineage: Bacteria > Bacillota > Clostridia > Lachnospirales > Lachnospiraceae > RUG11977. The sequence continues at coordinate 2,049 of JAZQNG010000043.1, read as the reverse complement.
GGCGATGGAAGATTTGTTGCTGCATCGAATGGCACTCTTGCTTCGTTTAAACTTGCGGACGATGGCAATGAATATTATGACGGAAATGGTGAGCTTTTTGCTAAAAAGACAGGTATAGTAAAGGGCAACAATGCGGATGTAGTATTTGATGTTCTTCCTGATAACTTTGTAGGTCCTGTAACCTGGAAGCTTGAAATTGTACGTTCCGGAAGCACTACTGCATCGGTAGTCGGATACAGTGCATGTCAGGCACCTGCTAACAATCCCGCAAAAATCAATATTCTTCAGATTGTATCAGTTGATTGTTTCAAGGCATGGGGCGGTAATGAAGGTGCAAATCTTGAGGCAATGGAAGGATCCATGCTTCCGCTTCCTATGAAGGATGAGATTGACAAGCTTTCTACTGATGCTAAAAATGCATTAGCTGCAAATATGGCGGCGGGAAATGTAGATGGTGTTGCAAAGGCATTCAGCGGAATCATTACAAGAGACTGGAGACAGAATCCCGGGGGTACCATTAATAAAAACGCTAAAATAACCTGGAGCAATGAGAAGAGGGATATGGTTCCTCTTTACAATGCCGGTGTTTATTATTACATGCTTTCAAAACAGCTGGATTACGATGTAAATGTATATCGTGTTTCTACAGATGAATTTGAAAAGAAGGTTGCTTCCGGAGATATTAAGGTTGATAATGAAACAGGATATATCAGCTATCCAAATCCGTACTCGAAATCTGATGGTTCAAGAGTTAACTGTAATCTACTGGTAATAGGATTTGGTGAGTATACATCAGACATAACAGATACAGCTGCTTTAAATGTATTGAAAAAATATATTCAGAAGGGCAATGCAGTATTTGCCGGTCGTGGTGTAGTTCGTCCGGTACTTAAGATTAATGGTAAAAAGCATAATTTAACAGAATTATTTCTTCCTTATATTGGAATGAGTTCAAACTATGATGCTTCGGTAGATGCAGCTGTTCCTGAAAAGATTGCTGTTGAATATGTATATGGCGGCGATGACCTTACAATGGGCGTTCAGGGTATTGCAGAGGCTATTCGATCAAGTTATACTGCTTTGAACAGGTATCCGCTTTATATTCCTTCGCTTGTTAAGTCTTCTTCGGTTATTTCAATGCCTTATGCCTTGAGTCTTGAGAAGTGCGATGATATTACTGTACTTTATTCCTTCGTTTCAGCTCAGGTTGGTGGCTCGGCAAAGGATGATACATTCAATGATATCGTAAACAATTATCTTATTTATAAGAAGCAGAATTTCACAGTTTGCGCAATGGGCTTCACGGAAGGTAATGCGAAAATTGCAGACCAGAAAACTTCTTGCCTGAAGCTTCCTGAGGCAGGTATGATTGTAAATGCAATTCTTGGTTCAAAGATGGTTATTCCGGATCCCGAAGAAATAGACGATACAGTAAAATTTATCGTAACAAACGATGAAGTAGATAAGGATAAAGAGCATTGGACCGATTCGAGTTCAATACCTGCAGAGAAGAGAGATATCGACAGATACAATCTGTATGAATATTTCGATGCAGCCGGTCCTGTAAAGGGAAATGATGCACCTATTTCAACAAGTGATGATGGTATCGTTGTAAAGAACGGCAAGCTTTGTCAGCCTGTATCCTTCGTTCTTCAGCAGAATGAAGCAGCAGATACGGATATCCAGATTGAATTCAGGACAACCAACAATGTTCTCTTGAACGATCTGTATATGGAGAACGCATCCGGAACAAAGGTAACCGATTTTACAAAGCTTGAAGCAAATGTTGAGTATACCGTATACATTCCTCTTGAGAACAGCTACTACAAGACCAAGGGTGCCGGAGACAACTACGGTATCATTTCAAACGATGCTGCTACAGAAAAGAACAACAGCATGGAAATCAAGGTATTTACATACACAGATACTGAAAATCCTCATGCTGAAGAAGCTACAGGACGTAGTGCAATCCGTGTAACAGTCAGAGGTATCTTCCTCATCGACTAAGCTTTAAGTCAAAATTTAACAACCTAAACATTAGCCACCCCG
>JAZQNG010000042.1:0-25697 GCA_045627205.1 Lachnospiraceae bacterium | reverse complement strand
ATAAACAGCGAAGGAAAGAAGGAAACAGAGAAATACTGCAGCGGCGCCCTGTATTTCGAGATAGGCATCTATCTTGAGATAAAATTCAAGGCACAGCTTTTCAGCAGCGACAAGCTGAAATATGAGCCGACTCTTTACGAGAATGAGTGGCCGTTATTGTCAGTCGGCGACAAGCACAATGTAACCGATTTTAAGGATAAGGCCGAAAATGGGGAATATGACGCATATCTCGATATGATCAGTGTGCGTGAGATATCCTTAGATAAGGCACTTTTCGACATGAACTATCTTGACCTGAAGGAGGGCAAGACAGGTAGTGAAAACTATGATGATGCCACCGAGAGCAAGTATGAAATCAGCTTTAACAACAAGAAGTTCAGCTATGACGCAAAGAACAATAAGATAAAGATTGCAGTCAAGGACGGTGAGTCCGTATACGAAGAGGCTGAAATGAGAATAGTATGGAAGGGAAATGCACTTGCCTTCAATACAAAGCCTATCGAGAGAAAAATCCTTGTAACCTGGTCCGATCCTACAAATGCAAGATATATCGTATTTGATTCACAGGGCGGTTCATCTGTAAAGAGTATTGTCGGTGCAACGGGAACTGGCGTAATTGTACCTTCAGATCCTAAAAAGCAGGGCTATGTTTTTGACGGATGGTATACCGAGAGCTCATGCCAGAATAAGTTTACCTTCCCGTCGACCCTCCCGAACTATGAGAACAAGGGTATAACCGTATATGCTAAGTGGCTTCCTGCAAAGGATACACCATATACGGTTGAACACTATGTTTTAAGTACCAACGGACGCTATGAGCTGAGGGATACCGTTGCAATGAAGGGTGAAACAGATTCCACTCCTTCAGAGCAGTCCCTTCAGAAGGAATATCCCGGCACCGAGCTTTTCACTGCAGGTGTTTCATCAATAAGTCCTGATGGAAGTTCTGTAATGCGCTTCTACTACATCACTGTAAAATACAAGGTGACATTTACCTATGGTTCACTGGCAGATGGTACCCTGGATACCGTACCGATATACAGGCTTGTAGACTATGGTACACTCTGCTATGCACCGGACCTTTATGCACCCGGATATGTTTTCGCAGGCTATAAGGGACTTGAGACAGATAAAAACAATATGTTTACTGTCCTTTCAAACAATATGGTCTATGAGGCTGAATGGAAGGAAGCTGAGGACACACCTTATCTCTATGAGCAGTATGTAAAGAACCCGGCTTTGGATGTTTATGAGCTTGCCGACAGAAGCTATTTTGAGGGCAGGACAAACAGCCAGGTTGATGTGGATGCAGAAAAATATACTGAAACCGGATATGAGTATGTTGAAACGGAAATCAGGAACACGGACGAAACCGCGCCCAAGGTTTCACCTTATGGTGATACAATCATCAGATATTACTATGACAGGACACAGTATGTACTGACATATAAGGATGGCGAGGATATCATCGGAACACCTGCAAGCTTTAAGTGGGGCAGGACAATAAACAGACCGGCAGATGCTTCAAAGGCCGGCTATGTATTTAACGGATGGTATTTAGATGCAGAATGCACCGAAGCTTCGATATGCGATTTTAAGGACATGCAGATGCCGAAGGCAGACCTGACAATCTATGCCGGCTGGAGACCGGCAACAGATACACAGTACAGAATAGAGTATTACGGACAGAATGCAGATGATGACGGATATACAAAATTCAATGCTGACGATATCTGTTACGGCACAACAGGCGATACAGTTTCAGCTGATACATTTAGCGGCAGCTACAAGACCTTCGAGAATTTCACATTAAATAAAGCTGTAGCCGATACTGTTGATTCTGCAACGATTGCGGCAGACGGAAGCACCGTACTGAAGCTGTTCTACGACAGAAACACAGTAACAGTCACCTTCGAAGCAAATGGCGGAAGCTTTGAGTCGGGAGAAGATACAGCGACAAAGACCTTCAGAATCGGACAGACCTTCAATATGAGTCTTCCGTTCTATGCAGATGACTATGGTTTTGGCGGCTGGTTTACTGAAAATGGTGAAAAGTATAATGCTGTTGAAGTAAATGAGACAGAGGATTTCACACTTAAGGCAGCATGGAATCCCGGTGAGGTAAACTATACCGTACTGCACTATGTGATGGGAGTTGACGGATCGTATCTGAATGTAAATCCCTATTCTGAGAGTGCAAGCGGTGCGGTAGATTCCAATCTGGATGTAACCACACTCATAAAGGATGAACTTCTGGTAGAAAACGGAATCTGCTATGATGGAGCTGAGGCCAGATTATATGATGAAGAACTGAACATTGAAGACCTTTACATAAAGAAGGGTATGGTTGTAAGGATTAACTACTATCGTGTAAAGCATAATGTGAAATGGGTTGAAAGACAGGATACTTTACCTGTATCAGAAGGTATTTATTATGGGGCACAGATTGTAGCACCGGACTTCAGTAAGGAAGGCTATAGATATACTTTTGAACCCGATGTGCCTGCAACCATGCCGGCTAATGAAATGACATTTGAAGTCAAATATGAGCCTATTGAATATGAGGTTGTATTCAATGGAAACAATGCAAATGCCGGTACTTCTATGGAAAACATGGCATTTACCTATGAAAACCTCTATGAAAACCTGACAGCAAATGCATTTACAAGAACCGGATATGAGTTCCTTGGATGGTCGACTGACCCGAATGCTGAAACGGCTACGTATGCAGATAAGACAGAAGTTAGCAATATCAAAAATGTAATTCAGGGTAATTCGGTAACGTTGTATGCAGTATGGAAGGCAAAGACATACAAGGTTTCACTGAAGATAAATCTTGATACCAGTGTAAGCAATAAGGGCAGTCTGATTTCCTTTACAAGTGGCAGCAGCTATTCGGCAAATACTGACGGAATAGTGGAGCTTACCTATGTTTATGCATCAACGCTTACTTTACCGACTCCTGATATAATAGGCTTCGATTTTAAAGGATGGACAATTGGTACGGGAACAGAAGCAAAACCCATTTTAGAAATCGACAGTTCAAGCTTTGATTTCGAGAATATACCGGCTGAGGGTATTGTGATTAATGCTGATGTTACAAAGCATGAATATAAAATAGAATGGGTTTATGACTTTATTGATTCCAATCCGATTTTTGAGAAGACCACGGTTTATTTTGATAGCACACCAATTTCGGCGCCGAACATTCCGACAAAGGAGTCAGATGAGAATTATAATTATATTTTTGATGGCTGGTATACGGGGCAAAATGATGATGCTACCTCTCTTGATGAATTGGGATATATTACCGGAGATTTGACATTATATGTGCGGTATACTCAAACATATAGAGAGTATAAAATCTACTGCTATAATTTAGATGGTACTATGTTCCTTGAGAGGACGGTTAATTCCTCTCAGATGTACCTTGCAGCGGATATTGACTCCTATGATCATAATTGGTATGTACCGGCTGACGGGGGAGAGTTCCTAGAGTGGATTGTATGTGGAAAGGATGGTACTGTTTCGGCTACATCTCAAAAATGGGAGGATATTAGGGAACAAAAAGCAACAGCGGATTTATATTTATTTGCTAATTTTACATATCTTATTTCTGTATTTGGCAAGGATGTAACTTCAGTTGACATTAAAAACGATGTAAATCTGGCGCCTGCAGGAGCTACAGGTACTATAAAGTATAAGGATCTTAAACTAACAATCACAGGTTTTAACTACACATTTACACCGAGCTCTGAAAATTGTTTGAAAAAAAGCGACAACTATACTGCTATAGGAATATATAATGCTAAGCCAATAACAATTGAGCTCATTGGAAATAATCGTATAATCTGTCAAGTAGATGACACTATCGCCTCAGGTGACTTTTATATGATTTTAAAAACCAGTGGTGAAATGCTTATTAAAGCTGATAGGGCAGATTGCTTATTATATATATCAATTTCGGCTAAAACTTCTGCAACACGCGGAGGAAATATTCATGGTATAAAGTGCGGTGGGTCAATTACTCAAAAAAATTGTCAGGTTAATTTAAATTTGGATTTGGCGTCTCCGTATACCGTAACGAAGTATGAAGGTTTGTATGCTTCTGATACTATTACTATTGATAGTGCCAAATTAAATGTAACTGCACCTATTGACCTTGTTGGAACTGCAGTAGAAACAGAGAATTTTGTGATTTCTGGCAATTTAGATGATATCGCAATTCTGGCATATGGAAATACCGGATTAGTGTGTTGGGATTCTATTGATAAATCAGAGATTGATGATTGCGACGATAAATGTCTTGCAAATAACAGAGCGACTTATATCGGTCCTGAAATAGTTGAAGTGCCCAATACAGGCGGAACCAAAATAATACACACCTTATTGGAAGAAGAGGGAGCGGTTTTAAAGGTTGCGGCAGACTGTTTGTATGTGTTAGGATGTTGTGAGAATTTTCAAGGAAGCCAAATAAATGAATTAAAAAATGAAGTGAACCATTACTATTTAACTTTTGTTGGTCAAGAGGATAATACTACATTCCGCTACGTAGGGAAAGCAGGTAATCCATATTGGCATAAGTGGACTTCGTAATAGGGACTTTTAATTATGCTGTTCATTTATTAATAACATGTGAAAAATTTCCGGATGATGGAATCTTTTGCTAACGTTAAGCAGCCGTATCATTCAGTGATACGGCTGCTTTTTTTTATTGCAATTTTGAAAATTCTTGTTATAATGATATCACTTGCTTTGCAGTATGAAAAATACTGTTTGTACTGTGTTAATGGAGATTTTTTGGCGATGGTAAAAAAACAACATAGTGATATGGGGAGAATATGATGGAAAAAGAGGCTAAAAAACTGATTCAGTTTAAGAATATTGTCAAGAGCTTTGACGGGCAGCTTGTCCTCAAGGGAATCAATCTTGATATTTATGAGAATGAGTTTGTCACGCTGCTCGGACCCTCCGGCTGCGGCAAGACGACGCTTTTGCGTATTCTTGGCGGCTTTCTTGAGCCGGATGAGGGAAGCGTTATTTTCGATGGAAACGACATCACGGGACTTCCGCCTTACAAGCGCGATCTGAATACGGTTTTTCAGAAGTATGCACTTTTCCCTCATATGAATGTATTTGACAATGTTGCCTTCGGACTTAAGCTGAAAAAGATGCCGAAGGATATTATAGAGCAGAAGGTAAACCGTATGCTGAAGCTGATAAATCTGGAGGATTACGGCAAGCGTGGAATCCATGAAATGTCAGGCGGACAGCAGCAGCGTGTTGCCATAGCACGTGCGCTTGTAAACGAGCCGGGTGTGCTTCTTCTTGACGAACCGCTCGGTGCACTTGACGCAAAGCTTCGGAAGGAAATGCAGCGCGAGCTGAAGAAAATCCAGAAGGAGGTCGGAATCACCTTCATTTTCGTTACGCATGACCAGGAGGAGGCACTGACCATGTCGGATAAAATCGTTGTCATGAAGGACGGCGAAATCCAGCAGATCGGTACACCTACCGATATTTACAATGAGCCTGCAAACCGTTACGTTGCAAACTTCATCGGAGCCAGCAACATCGTGGACGGCATTATGCTCGAGGACTACAAAATCATGTTTGAGGACAAGCAGTTTGAATGTGTGGACTTCGGCTTTGAGAAGAACGAGCGTGTGGATGTTGTCATAAGACCTGAGGATATAGACATTGTGCCGATCAATACGCAGCAGATTGCAAAAACGAATTACAAGCTGAAGGGTACCGTAAAATCTGTGCTTTTCAAGGGCGTTCATTACGAAACGGTAGTAGAGACCAAGGCCGGCACAAGCATTAAGGTAAAGATGATGGTTTCAGAGGACAAGCCCGTGGTAAACGAACCGGCCGGTGAGATGATGTCTGCCAACGACTTCTATCTTGATACGGAGGACGTTGAACAGCTGACCGATTTCTTTATCATAGACCATGCGGATGCCCAGGCATGGGATCCTACGACGGATGAGCGTATTTCCATCAGTTCTGTATCGTATGAGATTAAAAAGGAAAACGGAACGTATCCCGTTACCTTCAGGACGGCAGCAGGAACGGAGGTCACGGCAAACATGATTGTTCAGGACCCCAACCGCGCCATCGATGAGGAGCACGGTGAGGAGATTTATGCCGTTAATTTCTTTAAAAAGGCGGACGAGCTTCAGGAGAGTATCGCGCTTGACACAGACCTGAAAATCTGGGCGAATGCACAGGCCTTCGACCTTGAGGGCGGAAGTCCTGTGGAGATAACGGATGTCGAATACGATTTCGATCCGCAGAATATTACCCCCGGTGCCTATGATGTGACCTTCAAAACGAGGGGTTATGAATATAGAATTGATACGACCGACAAGGTTGAAGTCGGTGCCGTGGTAGGTCTGAATTTCGGACCTGAGGACCTGCATGTTATGCGGATGCAGTGATTTTGCCGTAATTAATATGGAGAGCAGGTCTGCCCGCCCGGGGATGGATGTCCCCGGAGCTTGAAATGTACCTGAGATAGAGGAGTTTATCTGCCATGAAGCAGTTTCGTAGAATGACTTACCCTTATGTTTTTTGGATTTCAGTCATGATCATCGTGCCGATGCTGATGATTTTCCTGTATGCCATAACAAAAGAGGGAAACAGCGTAGTAAATTTCAGCTTTACCTTAGACAATTTTGCTAAATTCTTCAGTGATTCCGTATTTATAGAGGTTTTGGGACGTTCCCTGAGGGTTGCCCTTATTACTACGGTTCTGTGTATGGTTTTAGGGTATATTCCCGCCTATTACATTGCGAAGTGCAGTGAGGGCGTGAAGATGAAATGGGTTCTCATTATCACCTTCCCGACCTGGATAAATATGCTGGTAAGAACCTATGCCTGGATCGGAATCCTTCAGAAGGACGGAATAATAAACACGATTCTCGGATTTTTCGGAATCGACCCGATTAATATGATTTATACTGAATTTGCGGTTATTCTCGGTATGGTTTACAATTTTATACCGTTTATGATACTGCAGATTTATACCTCGCTTACCAAGATGGACAACAGCCTGATTGAGGCGGCACAGGACCTTGGGGCAAATAAGTTCCGGTGCTTCTGGCGCATCACCTTCCCACTGTCGCTTCCCGGTGTCATCAGCGGAATTACCCTCGTGTTCCTGCCTGCGGTATCATCCTTCTGCATACCGAAGCTTCTTGGCGGCGGACAGTATGTCCTTGTCGGTAATGTAATAGAGAACCAGTTCCTGACAAGCGGTGACTGGAATTTCGGTAGCGCTATTTCGCTTATCATGGCTATCATAATCATGATTTCCATGTACATCACCAAGAAGGTCGACAAGACCGAGATTGGAGAAAGGGCCAGCGCATGAAAAAGGAAAAGAGAGTATTTTCAAGTATTTTTATGGCCCTGATGGTGGTTTTCCTTTATGCCCCCATCGTTTATACCATTATTTTCTCGTTTAATTCCAGCAAGTCCCTGACTCATTTTGAGAGCTTCTCGCTCCGCTGGTACGAGAAGATGTTCAGCGATTCCACGATGATTCAGGCAGTGGTTTACACGATAGTAATTGCCGTGCTGGCGACCGTTATTTCAACAGTTGTCGGGACTATTACGGCTATCGGACTTTCAAAGTCAAAGAAGCTGGTAAAGAATCTTGTTGAACAGGTAAACAACCTGCCCATTATGAATCCTGAAATCGTAACGGCTATCGGACTTCTGATGTTTTACAGCGCAGCACACATCACGAAGGGCTTCCTTACGCTTCTTTTGGCGCATATTATGTTTTGTATTCCGTATGTCATTCTGAGCATAATGCCGAAGCTGAGGACGCTGGACCCGAATCTTGCAGATGCGGCCATGGACCTTGGTGCAACGCCCTGGCAGGCTTTAATAAAGGTTGTTGTTCCGCAGATAATGCCCGGTATCGTAAGCGGTGCGCTCATTGCTTTTACGATGTCCTTTGATGATTTCGTCATTTCCTATTTCGTTACCGGAAACGGCGTAAACAATATTTCAATCCTTGTTTATACAATGTCGAAGCGTATCAATCCTTCGATAAATGCCCTTTCAACGCTCATTATCGTGATAATTACGGTATTCCTTACCATCACGAATGTGGTTCCGGCCATTGTTGAGAGAAGGACAAAAAAGAAGCTTAAGAAGGCTGCCAAGGCGGAATGAGTCTTGCAGGATATAAAGCTGAGAGCAGTTTTTCATGTTTTTGACGTCACAAAGTCCGGTAGAAATATCGTTTTGCTGGCGTTCATATCATAAATAAAAAGGAAAGGAAATGCAGATCCGGTACCTTAAAGACAATCGGATTTGCGGGATTAAAATGAAAAAGATATTTAAAAAAGTGGTTACACTTGGTCTTGCGCTTGCAATGGTATTCAGCCTTGCAGCCTGCAGCGGGGCTGAAAACGGCGACAGTACGGGAGAAGGAACCGGAACAGAGAAGACCGGTGACAAGCAGGATGCAGTAGCAAAGTATGGCTCCGACACACTGAAGATTTTTCTTCCCGGTGCTTACATGGAGGATTCACTTGTTCCCGATTTTGAGAAGAAATTCGGTGTAAAGGTCATCGTTGAAAATTTTGATTCCAATGAGATGATGTACACAAAGCTCAGCGCAGGCGATTCCTACGATGTACTGATTCCCTCGGACTATATGATTGAGCGTCTTTTAAAGGAGGATGCCCTCCAGCCGCTTGACAAGTCGATGATTCCCAATATGTCAAATCTGGCAGACCAGACACTGAATATGGTTTACGATCCCGACAATACCTATTCGGCTCCCTACTTCTGGGGCAATGTAGGTCTTGTATACAACCACAACAACGTTCCTTCAGAGGAGCTTGAGGCAAAGGGCTTTGATATCCTGAAGGATACAAAGTATAAGGGACACATTTATATGTACGATTCAGAGCGTGACGGCTTCATGATTGCCTTCAAGCAGCTTGGTTATTCCTGCAATACAGACAATGAGGCTGAAATCGAAGCAGCATACAACTGGCTGGTTGAGCTGAATCAGACCATGGATCCCGTTTATGTTACCGACGAGGTAATCGATGCTATGGCAAACGGACAGATGGATATCGCCATCGTATACAGCGGTGATGCCGCATATATCCTTGACGAGAATGAGAATATGAGCTACTTTGCTCCTAACTGCGGAACAAATATCTGGGTTGATGCAATGGTTATTCCGAAGAATGCAGAAAATCCCAAGCTTGCAAATGAATTCATCAACTACTTCCTTGATAACGAGGTCTGCAGAAAGAATACCGGTGAGGTCGGATATGCATCGGCAAACAAGACCATCCTTGCAGAGATGACTGCAGAGGGCGGCGACTACGCAGAGAACGAAGCATACCTTCCCAGAACCTATGAAAAGGATGAGGTTTTCCGTGACAACGAGGCCCTCAGAAAGAAGCTTTCGGAGCTTTGGATCAAGGTTAAGGCAGCTAAATAAAAGTTTACAATAATAGCGGAATAGAGTATAATCACACCTGTGAGGCTCCTCGTTTTGAGAAGCCTCATAGGTGTATTTTTACGCCTGATGCATTTACGTTTACGGTATGTTTGGAAGGGGAGTTTACGATATGGAAGAGAACAGGGCCAAATATGGGCAGCTGTCAGGCCTGGTGGGGATAGCCTGCAATATAGTCCTGGCTGCATCAAAACTGATAATAGGTCTGATATCGGGAATGGTTTCTATTGTAGCAGATGCGGTAAACAATTTTTCGGATGCCGCGTCGAGTATTATAAGTCTTATTGCATTTAAAATCTCTACAAGACCTGCCGACGACGAGCATCCCTTTGGGCATGCGCGCATGGAATATATTTCGGGACTTGTTGTTGCATTCCTTGTAATGCTGGCAGGTGTAGAGCTTTTGAAGGGGAGCGTTGAAAAGGTAATCGAACCGTCAGAAATAGAATTTTCAGCGGCTATGTTCATCGTCCTTGTTGTATCGATTCTCGTAAAGGCCGGCATGGCTGTCTTTAACTACAGTCTCGGGAAAAAGATAAATTCCACCGTTATTCTTGCTACGGCGGCAGACAGCAGAAATGATGTCATTGCTACCTCTGCGGTACTGGTTGCATCGCTCATATCCTTCTTTGCCGGTATCAACCTGGATGGAATAATGGGTATACTTGTTGCTCTTTTTGTACTTTACAGCGGAATCGGCCTTGTTCGGGATACGATAAAGCCGCTTCTTGGAACTACTCCCGATGCGGAGCTGGTTGATAATATCCAGAAGAAGATAATGAGCTACGAGGGTGTACTCGGTACCCACGACCTGATGGTTCACGATTATGGTCCCGGACACTGTTTTGCAAGTGTTCATGTGGAGGTTCCCGCAGAGCGTCCCGTTCTGGAATGTCACGAAATAATAGACCGGATAGAGCAGGATTTCCGGAACGACTGCGCGATAGAGCTTGTCATCCATTACGATCCGATTGTGGCATTTGATGAGAAAACAAAGAATGTCAGAAGCTTCCTGAAAAAGGAGGTTAAAACAATCTGGGAGGGGCTTTCGGTACACGATGTAAGAACCGTTCCGGGCGAGAAGAACACAAATCTTCTTTTTGACTGTGTGGTTCCGAACTCCTGTCCCATTTCGGAGACGGAGGTCTGCGAGCAGCTGAAAAAAAAGATCCGGGCAGAATATCCGGACCATACACCTATTATAAAGATTGACCACAGCTATGTTTCAGGAAGATAATAAAAAGGGTCCGATGCACAGGAAGCTGAGTATCGGACCCTTATTCTGTTTATTGTTTACTTATAAAATACATAGCCGTCCAGGTTGTCCATGTACGACTCCATTTCGAGTACTGTTTTATAGCCGGAAATGAGCTCGATGACATTGATGCCGTATTCATCAAGCCATACGGACCCATTTTGTTCTACAGCCCGCTCGTAGCCGGCCTTGAAGGTGCCGTCTGCACGGATGTAGGTATCGGGAATGCTGACGATATGGTACATTGTCCCGCTTATGCCGTTTACCGTGAAGTTTACCTTATATGTTGAATTGGTAATGGTGTTGGCATATGAGTAGGAGCTTTCTTTCCTGACATTGAAATACAGCTTATAGGGCTCTATTTCGTAGTCTATCGTTTCCTCCGGGTTGTTTCTTTTGACATCGGACCATATTTCTTCGATTTTTCCGGTGCAGAATTCATGAAGAACCGGGATATCGTCGGCGGGAATCTGATCTTCGGACGTTACCACTGTGTCCAGACCGGAAACCGTGTAGGTGTAGGTATCGCGTGTCCATGTATAGCCGTCCTTGGGTTCTGCCTTTATTGTAATAACGTCTCCGTTTGAAAGATTAATCAGCTTGTCGGCATTATATTCTATCGAGTTGATTTTGGTGGTGTTTTTTATGGTTTTCAGTGTGCCGTACGGAGCATAGTTGTCCAGAACGACCGAAATCCCCTCAAAGGGATCTGCAGTTTTGATGAGTGCCTGCTGTTTTTTTTCACGTTCGTTTTTAACAGCAGTGGAAGCAATGCTGAAGCATACTACCGAGAAAGCTACAACTGCTACAGATACTAACGTGATGATAAGTGCGAGACGTCTGTTCTGGCGCTGCAGGCGGATCTGTGTGCTGTTTTTCTGCTTTGAAACAATTATTTTTTTGCCGCAATACTCACAGGCAAAGGTTTTCTGGTCTGTTGAAATATTCATCGGTGCCCCACAGTAGGGACATTCGTTTGAATAATATGTGTTATTTTCCATAGTACCTCCTTATGCAACAAATGTAATGAGTTGCTCATGGAGTAGTTAATTAATGTTTCAAATTTAAAGTAAATTTGGAACATTAATTGGTGCGTTCTTTGCACCAATCTCTTAGTTTGAAAATTTATTTTCAAACTTCCTCCTTATGCAACAAATACAATGAGCTCCTTTGTGGTTCGTTACCCATTGTATATAGTGATTGTGGCATCATATTTTCCGTTGCATCTGACTATACGCATTATATTATAGGCATTGTTGATTCTATATGTATAATAGCATATTTAAAACAATAGTAAATGGTTTTTTTACTGAAATAGAAGTAGTTAATTATCCCGGAACGGCTATTATACTTATAATTTGTGTGTTTATTGTAATCGGGCAGAGCTGTAGTGTATTAATTAACAAATCCATTAGCTGATCGCTTCGCTCTTAGCGTGGAGGTTGAAAAATGCACAAAATAGTTGTTAATATTCGGTCATTTTTTTACTTCGTATTAATCAAATAGTTGTTGATAGGTATTGACTTTTGTGCTAATATATGCAAAGTGGGCAAAAAATAAGCGTAAACTTTGAGGAGGTTACCATGGGAAAAAGAGAAGACATCAACAAAGTACTTATCATTGGTTCAGGTCCTATCATCATCGGACAGGCATGTGAATTCGACTATTCCGGTACTCAGGCTTGTAAAGCACTTCGCAAGCTTGGTTATCAGATTGTTTTAGTTAATTCAAATCCCGCTACCATCATGACAGACCCTGATACTGCTGACGTTACATATATAGAGCCTTTGAACGTTAAAAGGCTTGAGCAGATTATTGCTAAAGAAAGACCGGATGCTATTTTGCCTAATTTAGGTGGTCAGTCCGGTCTTAATTTATGCTCCGAGCTTGGTGAGAAGGGCATTCTGGACAAATATGGCGTAAAGGTCATCGGTGTTCAGCTCGATGCCATTGAAAGAGGCGAGGACAGAATTGAGTTTAAGAAGACCATGAACAAGCTCGGAATCGAGATGGCACGTTCAGAGGTTGCATATTCGGTTGAAGAGGCACTTGGAATTGCAGACAGGCTCGGCTATCCCGTTGTTTTAAGACCTGCCTATACCATGGGCGGTGCCGGCGGCGGACTTGTTTACAACCAGGAGGAATTAAAGATTGTCTGCGAGCGTGGTATTCAGGCTTCACTTGTTGGACAGGTTCTTGTTGAGGAGTCAATCCTTGGCTGGGAGGAGCTTGAGCTCGAGGTTGTACGTGATGCGAAGGGCCAGATGATTACCGTATGCTTCATCGAGAATATCGACCCCCTCGGCGTTCATACCGGCGACTCCTGCTGTTCAGCTCCCATGCTTACAATCTCAAAGGAGTGCCAGGCACGTCTTCAGGAGCAGGCTTACAAGATTGTAAACGAGGTTGAGGTTATCGGCGGTACAAACGTACAGTTTGCACACGATCCGGTTTCAGACAGAATCATCGTTATCGAAATCAATCCCAGAACCTCACGTTCATCAGCACTTGCATCAAAGGCAACAGGCTTCCCTATCGCCCTTGTATCAGCAATGCTGGCAGCAGGACTTACACTTGACGAGATTCCCTGCGGTAAGTACGGTTCACTTGATAAATATGTTCCCGATGGCGACTATGTTGTTATCAAATTTGCACGCTGGGCATTTGAAAAGTTCAAGGGTGTTCAGGATAAGCTCGGAACACAGATGCGTGCAGTCGGCGAGGTAATGAGCATCGGTAAAACCTACAAGGAGGCCTTCCAGAAGGCAATCCGAAGCCTTGAGACGGGACGCTACGGACTTGGCTATGCAAAGACCTTCCACGAGATGGAGCTGAAGGAGCTTCTTACACTGCTCCGTGAGCCCTCAAGCGAGAGACAGTTCATCATGTACGAGGCACTCCGCAAGGGCGCTACAATCGACGAGCTCTTCAATCTCACAAAGATTAAGCGCTATTTCATCGAGCAGATGCTTGAGCTTGTGAACGAAGAGGAAAAGCTTATCGGCATGAAGGGTGCGGTTCCTGAGGAGGCAGTTCTCCGTCAGGCTAAGCAGGACGGCTTCTCGGATAAGTATCTTGCAAAGCTTCTTGAGGTTTCAGAGGATGAAATCAGAACTGCAAGACTTCAGTACGGTATTGTTGAGCGTTGGGAGGGCGTACATGTAAGCGGTACGGAAAACAGCGCATATTATTACTCAAGCTACAATATCCCCGAGGGACAGGGTGCAAAGGCAGTTCAGGGCGAGAAGCAGAAGATTATGATTCTCGGCGGCGGACCTAACAGAATCGGACAGGGTATCGAATTTGACTACTGCTCCGTTCATGCAGCACTTTCATTAAAGAAACTCGGTTTTGAGACTATTATCGTAAACTGCAATCCTGAGACGGTTTCAACAGACTACGATACATCAGATAAATTATACTTTGAACCCCTCACACTTGAGGATGTTCTGAGCATTTACAACGAGGAGAAGCCGGTGGGCGTTATCGCTCAGTTTGGCGGACAGACTCCTCTGAATCTTGCTTCACAGCTCCAGGCAAACGGCGTAAAGATCCTCGGTACAACACCTGAGGTCATTGACCTTGCAGAGGACCGCGACCAGTTCAGGGCTATGATGGAGAAGCTGAACATTCCGATGCCTGAGGCAGGAATGGCAGTAAATGTTGATGAAGCAATTGAAGTAGCAGAGAAGATCGGCTACCCTGTAATGGTACGTCCTTCCTACGTACTTGGCGGACGTGGCATGGAGGTCGTATACGACCGTGAGACACTGAAGGAATACATGGCTGCAGCAGTTGGTGTAACTCCCGACCGTCCTATCCTTATCGACCGTTTCCTGCGTCATGCTACAGAGTGTGAGGCAGATGCCATCTGTGACGGACAGCATGCATATGTTCCTGCGGTTATGGAGCACATCGAGCTTGCAGGTATCCATTCGGGCGATTCAGCATGTATCATTCCTTCACTCAACCTTTCACAGAAGATTATCAAGACAATTGAGGATTATACAAGAAAGATTGCAGAGGAGATGCACGTTCAGGGTCTTATGAACATGCAGTACGCTATCGAGAACGACAAGGTTTACGTTATCGAGGCAAATCCCCGTGCATCACGTACCGTTCCGCTTGTTTCAAAGGTTTGTGCGGTTAATATGGTACCTATCGCAACAGAGATTATTACAAAGGAGCTTACCGGACGTCCTTCACCGATTCACGACCTGAAGGAAAGGGATATTCCTTACTATGGCGTAAAGGAAGCAGTATTCCCGTTCAATATGTTCCCTGAGGTTGACCCTGTACTTGGACCTGAAATGCGTTCTACAGGCGAGGTTCTCGGTATTTCGGACAACTTCGGCGAGGCCTTCTTCAAGGCTGAGGAGGCTACACAGACAGTACTTCCTCTTGAAGGAAAGGCACTTATCAGCGTAAACGACCGCGACAAGACAGAGGTTCTTGAGGCAGTTCGTGACCTCGCTGAGGCAGGCTTCACATTTGTAGCTACAGGCCGTACCTATCAGCTTATCAAGGCTGCAGGCTTTGAGGTTGAGCAGGTATTCAAGCTCGATGAGGGCCGTCCTAATGTACAGGATGCAATCCTCAACAAGCAGGTACAGCTCATCATCAATACACCGGCCGGCAAGAAGGCAGGCTCGGACGGCAGCTTCATCCGTAAGTCAGCCATCCGTGAGCGTATCCCTTACATCACCACTATGGCAGCAGCAAAGGCAGCAGCAAAGGGTATCCTTGCTGTTAAGCGCGGCGAGACCTGCGAGGTTAAGTCTGTTCAGGAGCTTCATGCGATGATCAAGTAAATTCTCCATTGGGGACGGACCTTTTTTAACAAAATTCTACGCTGGGGACAGACCTTTATTAGTATAGGCAATGGCTGGATTTCCGACAAAGCAAAAGGCATAATCAAGGATATGCTTAAAGGATTTTCAGGACACTTTTATGCAGACAATGACAACACAAATTTTCGTGTTTGTTAAAGAACAGTAGTTAATTCACCGGCAGTAGTTTTTTACAGGAGGAAATGTATGAAGAAATTTTTAAAAAGCATTCTTGCGTTATTAATGGGTATTGTTTTAATTATCCCTGCAGGAAATGTATCAGCTGATGAATCACAAGGTAACTCTCATAATCACACTTTTCATATCGAAGAAATTGATCTTAATACTATTAAAATCATATGTAATTGTGAGGAGGAGTGTGAGTTTTTTAGTAAAGAAAAAGTGTATAAACTAGAAACACCGGATAAGTATTATGATAAAAAGTTTTATGATTTGGTATATTTTACCGGTGAAGATGGATTATCCGGTGAAGATGATGAGTTGTTTAAAGCTGCAATCAAATCTTATTCTTGTGAATATAAGTTGACTACAGCTAATGACACTGAATATAATTCTAATATTGTGGATGCTGGAAGTTATTGTGTTCGAGTTACAAATAAAGATAATAGTGATGGTTCTTTAATACATGGTTCTTTTAAATTTGTAAAAACATTTGAAATTTATAAGCGCAATGTAACAGTTGTTGCAGGAAGTGCAACTAAGGCATATGACGGTGAACCACTGACATGTAATACATATACCATAATAGAGGATGATTCAGAGGGTTATGGTTTTGTTGACGGAGAAGGTTTTGCATCAGTTGCTATGACAACAGAGAGTACTATAACTAATCCCGGTACTGCAGAAAATGTTATTAATCCGGATTTATGTTCTGCAAAACCAGGAACAAATCCCATTAATTATAGTATAATTTATGAAAATGGAGTCCTTGAAGTTACAAAAGTTCCCTGCAATGAGGTTCCTGAAGGACTTGTTGCTGTTAAGCCTTCACATTATGGCTTAAGTGACGGAGCGATTTCCGGTACGTCACCTGATATGGAGTACAGCACAGACAGCAGCTTTGCAAATGCTATAGATTGTACAGACGATGAGACCACCGGTCTTGCTGCCGGATTGTATTACGTCCGCTATAAAGAAACTGAATATGCATCGGCCGGTAGCCATATAGAGGTTGTAGTACCTGCTGGTGACAAAGATAAATTCTCAGTTACCGTAACATCCGATGGACATGGTTCTGTATCAGCTGATATTGAGAATGCCGAGGAAGGTACTACTGTGTCTTTGACAGCTGTCCCCGAATCCGGATATCATTTTAAGTCATGGGCATCAGAGGACGTGACCATAGAGGGCAACAGCTTCACCATGCCTTCAAAGAATGTAAACGTAAAAGCAATATTCGAGGAAGATGAGCCCGAACCCGTGAACTACACTGTAACCGTTACGTCTGACGGAAACGGCACTGCTTCAGCAGATAAGTCCGAGGCAGCCGAAGGCGCAGCTATTACCCTGACAGCAACGGCAAATACAGGCTATCATTTCAAGGGCTGGGAAACCGAAGATGTAGCAGTGAACAATAACAGCTTCACCATGCCTTCAAAGAATGTAAGCGTAAAGGCAGTATTTGAGAAGGATGCGGAAGAACCGAAGGAAGGAGATCCGAATCAGGAACAACAGGAAGATAACGGAGGAAGCAGCGATCCGGTGACTCCCTCAGAGCCTGTAACACCTACGGAACCTGTAACTCCCTCAGAGCCTGTAATCATTATAGTTCCTTCACAGGGCGGAAATAGTGATACCGGAAGTACTTCCGGTAATACAGGCAGCGAAGTGACTCCTGCGGACACAGGAAAAAATGATGATACAGCAACTTCTGCAGATGCAGGAAAGGCAGATACCGCAGACACCTCGGAAAGTACCGACAGTACTTCTGACAGCATCGGTTCATCCGAACCCGCTGAGCTGTCCGCAGATGTAGAGAATGCGGTCAGTGAACTGTCAAAGAGCAGGAAAGGTGCAGATGCAGCAAAGCTGCTTGAGGAACTCTTCGCTACAGACAATACAGAGGCTGCAGCAGACTCAGAAAAAACTTCCGAGGTCGCTTCTAAGGTAGCTTCCGTGGAAGTTACTGAGACCTCCCCTGCTGAAGCTGACATGGGCAGCCTGAAGGGTGGCGTCTTTAAGACACCCGAGGGTGAGACGATTAAGAACTCCTTTGTTGAGAGTACCAAGACCGGCAGGAAGTATTTCGCGGATGAGAACGGCAACAAGGTCACCAACACTATCGTGACCGACGGCGAGAAACTCTATTACTGCAACAGCAAGGGCGTTGTCCAGACCAATAAAGCTATTGACCTTGGGAACGGCCAGACTGTGCTTGTGGGCAAGACAGGTGCCATCGTAACGAAGTCCGATGCAAGGGTATCGGTGGGAGGAAAGTCATACATCACAGGCGAGAATGGTGTCGTACAAAAGAACGCAGTTGCGACCATCTCTGTCAAGACAAAGAAGAACGGCAAGACCGTGACAGTAGAGAGGACCTATTTCACCGATGAAAACGGTGTGGTCATGACAGGTGTCATCGAGCGTGACGGAAAGACCTACATCACCTCTGCAACCGGTATAGTACGTAAGAACAAGATTACCAAGGTGAACGGCAAGAAGATATATACTGATAAGAACGGCGAAGTGGTAAAGAATGCTACCGTCAAGTATAATGGTAAGACCTACAAAGCCAATGAGAAAGGTATATTGAGCTGAATGAGAAACGCTTGAATTCTACAGTGGGGACGGACCTTTATTAACAAAATTCTTTATTGGGGACGGACCTTTTTTAACAAAATTCTACATCAGGGACGGACCTTTATTAAGAGTGAAAATTTTTCTGCAAATTAAATTTTCTGCAGATAAAATTTTCTACAAATAAAAATTACAACTAATTATATTTACTACAAATTTAATTATCTTCAGATAAGGTTTCCTAAAATTTCAGACGGGTCAGTTGATGGTTAATTACCATTGATTGGCTCGTTTTGTAATTTATATCATCCTATTACATTTTTCCACGAATTCGGTCTTTGCTTTTGTATAACAGTCTCTGTCATGCTCATATTACTTCCAAAGACTCAGCTTCAGCTCTTCATACTGCCTGGCAAGTTCCTCATCTGAATTTAGCAAATCCCGAAATGCGATTTCAACATTATCACCGGCTATTCTCAAATGAATATGAAAAACTCTTTCGGCAAAGCCATTCTCTGTGTATCCTTTATTTAATGAGATTCTTGTCTCGTCCTGACACATACAAATATATCCGCCAGTTACAAGAATATCTTTCGCAATCAGCAAATCATCTGCTGATGGTACTTCTATCAAAATATCAATAATCGGTTTTGCCCAGATATCCTTTATAGCAGTGCTTCAAATATGATGAATTACAGCATTATCCGGTAATAATGATGTTAATATTTCCTTTTCTTCCTCAAACCATACATGCCAGACAGCTTTATGATCTGTAAGAATTATAGGAAATAACTGCCACAATTCCTCTAAACTCATCTCAGATAATTTCTTTCCCATTCTATTAATCCTTTTTTATAATCAAATTTTCCTGATCAACCGAAATTGTATAAGCTTCCGATTCAAATGCTGTACTTCCATCGCATTTTGAATATGAAGAGTTTTCCATTAGTAATCACTTCCAATCAAATAGAAAAAGTAAATGATTAATATCAAAATGAGACGAAGTGACCTGCCTCCCAAATCCCCTGGAAATATAATACCACAAATACTTAATCCAAACAAAGATATTTATCCTTCAGCTCCAGTCAGATAAATCCTTTTAATTTGAAGCCCGGTTCACCTGATCTGATCGCCGAATATTGGAAGCAAATTAATTTAGTGCAGTTTTTCCCGGAAAACAAAAAAAGCCGCAGGACAAGCTGACCTGCGGCTCCAAATCATATTCACTTAAACAAATCAATCAATCTCGTAAATCCAGCCTTCAGGTGCTTCAATCTTGCCCATCTGAATGCCTGTAAGAGTCTCATACAGCTTTTTTGTAATAGGTCCCATCTCGCTCATGCCTGAAGGGAAGCAGATTTCCTTACCATGATCAACAATCTTACCAACAGGTGAGATAACAGCTGCGGTTCCGCAAAGACCACACTCAGCCATATCCTTAACCTCTTCAAAGGGAACAACTCTCTCCTCTGCTTCAAGTCCAAGATAATGCTGTGCAACATAAACAAGTGAACGACGTGTGATCGAAGGAAGAATTGAATTTGACTTAGGAGTAACAACCTTGCCATCCTTTGTGATGAAAAGGAAGTTAGCGCCACCTGTCTCTTCTACATTTGTCCTTGTCTTAGAATCAAGATACATATTCTCATCATAGCCCTCTTCATGAGCTGTAACGATTGCATGAAGTGACATTGCATAGTTAAGACCGGCCTTGATATTACCTGTACCGCAGGGTGCTGCACGGTCATAATCACTAACCTTAAGAGTAAGAGGCTTTACACCGCCCTTGAAATAAGGTCCAACGGGTGTACCGAAAATTCTGAACTGATACTCGGAAGCAGGCTTAACACCGATAACAGGATTTGTACCGAACATATAAGGACGAAGGTAGAATGTTGCTCCCGATCCAAACGGAGGAACATAGTCAGCATTAGCCTTTACTACCTGCTTAACAGCATCAATGAATCTGTCCTTAGGGAATACGGGAATTTCAAGTCTTGCTGCAGACTGCTCAATTCTATCTGCGTTTAAGTCGGGACGGAAGGTAACAATTCTGCCATCCTCAGTAGTATAAGCCTTTAAGCCCTCAAAAACTGTCTGAGCATACTGAAGAACACCTGCACACTCTGAAATAACAACATTTGCATCCTCTGTCAGACCGCCCTCATCCCAGGCACCATCCTTGTAGTTTGAAACGTATCTGTAATCAGTCTTCATGTAACCGAATCCCAGCTCGCCCCATTTGATATCTTTCTTTGCCATAATATAAAATCCTCGCTTTCTCATATTTTAATGGCAAATAAGCAGTTGCATAAACGCAATTCCCATTTGTCAAAAACTAAGCTTAAATATAGCACACTTCGCCAATCACGTCAATAGAATGACGCAATGATGAAACAATAAGATTACTAAAAAAATACAGAACCCGAAAAAGAAAAACAATAGTCTGCAATCAGTCAATCCTTCCTCTTCTCTTATCAAAGGCTTTATCAAGAAGCTCAGACTTTCTTCGTTCCAGATCATCCTTTATCAGTTCACGCTCTTCTGCCTGACGCTTCTGTGTAGAAAACAGTCTGCAGCCTATAATAAACAAAGGAATACATATTACGATAAGTATAAGTCTCGAAAAGAAATTACCGTAGATATATCTGGGACTTTCAAAGGAAACTGCACGTGATATATCAATTGTCTCATCTTCGACAATATTGGTATGAAGGTAGGAGCTGTTCAGCTTCTCAAACTCCTCCCTGAACCGGCCGTACATTGTTGAATCATTCAACTCGACAATACCATAAATTGTCCCCTGAACGCTCGAATTCAGGCTGACATTTTCCATCTCCATCTTATATTCCATATTGTCATGATAATTTGTCTTTGTAGCATACTCTCCGCTCATTACATTTACACCGGGATAAAGGATGATACAGTACTCATCCTTGCCGGCAAATTTCGCTATACAGTAGGTCTTATCATCACAGCTTAAATCAAACTCCCTGATATAATCATAATCAAGCCCAACATATCCGCCCGTATACAATTCCACAGCATTATAAGTATCTGCCGTACCTGCAGTAACAAAGCGGATAAAAGTATACGTAAAAGGAATAATGCTGATAAAAGCAGCTATCAGAACAACAGCTGTTATATAATGAAGGAGACGCACTCCAAGACTCACATTTTCTCTAAGCATAGGTTAATCACCACTCCTCCCGATAAAATCAGTATCTGATAAATGCCTTTTCTTTGAACGGTCAGTTTTGCACTGCTTACAAGTTCATCAATTATCTGCCGTTTAATATTTTTCTGTTCATCGTTAATCTCAATTTCCCTTTTCCGTGTTGCAAAAAAGCGGCAGCTGATAATAAAAATTACCGCCATGAAAAATGTTAAAATCAGATATAACCATATTGTATCCTCATAATATGATTTACTGGAAAACGAAACCACATATGACAGATCTATATTCTCATTTGATACTATTTTTACATCCTTTGAGGATTCGGAAATAACCTCAAAAGCCGTTTCAAATCGAGGATTAAGCTCCTCACGTCCGTGTTCAACTATACCATACAGTGTACCCGGAAGCTTTGCCGAGCCATCCGACAAAATACCTTCACACGAAAGCATATCATACATGGTTGAATCAGAAAAGCTTTCCTCAAAACCACTTATATAAAAAACAGCCATCCCGTCAAAGAGTATAAGAACAAATTCATTTTTATTCTTCAGTTTGGCAACAGAATATGTTTCATAGCCTGCAACCACCTTTGTCGGCACTATATAATCATAATCAATGCAAACATATTCCCCAAAATTCATCTCCAAGGAAGTAATATGCTCCGGAAAACCGGCAGAACTAAAGCGAATCAGCTTATATCCGTAATATGCTGTTAAAGCTAATAACACTATAAAAAAACGGCAGAAGCATAATGAAAAATCCTGACCTTACGGTTTACCATCTCTCCTCCTATATAGCTTGTAATTGTTTCATTCAAATGATATACTAACATTATATTTTTTGCAAGAATTACTGAACAGTGAAAATATCAGTTTTGATGCAAGCCGGAAAAACACATCATAATTTATAAAGGAAAACAGACATGAAAACAAAGAAGGAATATTTTGAAACAGAGGAATCCCTCGACAGGCAGCAAAGCGAGGGAGTCCGGATCAATAAATATCTTGCTGATGCAGGAGTATGCTCAAGAAGGGTAGCCGACAGGGCAATCGAAGAAGGAAAGGTTAAAATAGACGGTGAAACTGCACTCATGGGCAGCAAGGTCCTTCCCGGACAGACTGTTACCTACTGCAATCAGAAAATCAGCAAGGATGAAGACCTTGTCCTGATTGCCTTCAATAAACCCGTAGGAATTGTATGTACAACGGACCGTCGCGAGCCGGACAATATTATCGATTATATAAAATACGAAAAACGTATCTATCCGATCGGACGTCTCGACAAGGAATCAGAGGGGCTGATCCTGCTGACAAACGACGGAAATATTGTTAATAAAATTCTTCGCGCCGGAAACTATCATGAAAAAGAATATATTGTTACCGTAAACAAAGAAATCACACCGGAATTTCTAAAAGCAATGTCCTCCGGTGTACCTATTCTTGATACGGTTACACGCCCCTGTACAATCGAGCAGGTTGACAGGCGCGTTTTCAGGATTATACTTACGCAGGGACTGAACCGTCAGATAAGAAGAATGTGTGAAGCACTCGGATACAGGGTTCTGGCACTTACAAGAATCCGTATAATGAACATCTGTCTGAACCGGCTTAAGCCCGGTAACTGGAGAAACGTCACACCTGCCGAGCTTGAAAAGCTTCAGGAGCTTATTGCCGATTCCAGCAATGCACCTGTCCAGGGTGAATTCCATGATTCCGAAGGCAAAGTCGAAGGCGATGAATTTAAGGAATCCGTGGAAAGCCTGAAAACAAGGGTCAGAAACAGACGATCCAAGTCAGATGATAACCAAAATGCAACAGTAGCAGAAAGAAAAAAGAATTACGGCCAGAAAAATTTCAGAAACAAAAGGAACAGTACACGCTGAAACAATTCTGTTCCAATTCTATAAATACCTGGAGGACTCATGAACTACGAGGAAAAAATCGCAAGAATACGCGAACTGACACCAAAATTAAGTGAAGCTGCAAGAACCTATGAGCAGGAAGACCGTGAAATAATGTCAAATTTTGAATATGACCGTCTTTATGATGAATTAAAGCAGCTTGAGGAGGAGACCGGAGTTGTGCTTGCCGACTCTCCCACCCACAAGGTTGGTTTTGAGGTGCTTTCTGAGCTTCCTAAGGAACGTCATGAGTCTCCCATGCTTTCACTGAACAAAACAAAATCCCGTGAGGAGCTTGCAGCCTGGCTTTCAGGGCATGACGGTGTTCTTTCCTGGAAAATGGATGGACTGACCGTTGTCCTGACCTACCGAAACGGTACCCTGTATAAGGCTGTCACACGTGGAAACGGTGAAATCGGCGAGGTTATCACAAATAATGCAAGGGTTTTCAAAAATGTACCGTTATCAATCCCCTACACAGGTGAGCTTGTATTGCGAGGCGAGGCAGTAATACGTTACTCTGATTTTGAAAAAATCAATGCCTCCATACCTGACGCAAACGCCAAATACAAAAATCCCAGAAATCTCTGCAGCGGCTCGGTACGCCAGCTCGACAACAGTATAACTGCACAGAGATGCGTATATTTATATGCCTTTGCACTAATTTCAATGAAGCCCGCTGACGACAGTAATGAAAGCAGCACAGGCGAAAATGAAGCACAATCAGACAATACGCTTTTTTCATTACGCAGTGAACAGTATGAACACTTAAAAACACTCGGTTTTGATGTTGTTGAATATAAAAAAGTCAACGAAGAAAATGTTGTCGGAGCAGTTCAGGAATTTGCCGATAAAATCGAATCAAATGATTTTCCCTCCGACGGTCTGGTGCTTATATATGATAATATAGCATACGGCCAGTCCTTAGGACGCACGGCTAAATTCCCACGTGACGGAATAGCCTTTAAATGGGCAGATGATACTGCAGAAACCACATTGCGTGAAATAGAATGGAGTGCATCCAGAACAGGACTCATCAACCCGGTTGCAATCTTCGACTCTGTTGAACTTGAGGGAACAACCGTATCACGTGCAAGCCTTCATAACATCAGCATAATGAGGGATATGAAGCTTGGAATAGGCGACCGCATTACTGTATACAAGGCCAATATGATAATACCACAGATTGCTGAAAATCTGACCGGCTCCGCCCAATATGAAATACAGAACATTACCGAAAATAAAAACGCTGATACAGTTACAATTTACGGAACAGATAAACAGCTGATTATTTATGATACACTATCACAGGGTAAGGAAATCACCAATCAGCTTGTTCCCTCTATTTGCCCTGTCTGCGGTCAGCCGACCTCCATTCATTACGAAAATGATGTAATGACACTGTTTTGCGAAAATACGGATTGCGCTGCAAAGCAGATTAAACTGTATGCATTACTTGCCTCAAGGAATGCACTGAATATTGACGGTCTTTCGGAGCAGACAATTGAAAAGCTTATAGACGCCGGACTGTTGCACAGGCTCTCCGATATATTCAGGCTAAAGGAGCACGAGGATAAAATTGCTGAAATCGACAAGCTGGGCCAAAAATCAGCCGCAAATATGATACAGGCTATCGAAAACGCCAGAAAAACAACTCTCTCACGTTTGCTGTTCAGTCTCGGAATACCCAATATAGGACTCAGCAATGCAAAGCTGATCTGTAAATACGCTAATGACGATGCTGCAGTCCTTCCAACGCTAAAATATACGGAGCTTGTTGAAATAGAAGGAATCGGCGAGGTCCTTGCCCAGAGCTATACCGAATATTTTGCAAAAGAAGTCAATCTGGTGGAATATAATTCACTGCTTAAGGAGCTGATTCTTGAAAAAGAACAGAAAACAGGTGATTCACTTGAGGGAATGGTATTTGTCATTACCGGTTCAGTCTACAAATACGAAAACAGAAATGCGTTAAAGGCTCATATTGAGGATTTAGGCGGTAAGGTAACCGGTTCTGTAACAAAAAATACCAGCTGTCTCATTAATAATGATATTACTTCCAATTCTTCAAAAAACAAAACAGCCAAGGAGCTTGGAATCGAAATAATAACCGAAGATACCTTTATCGAACGTTATGGGTTCTGATTCTCCATCGGGGACGGACCTTTTTTAACAAAATTCTCCACCGGGGACGGACCTTTTTTAACAAAATTCTCCATTGGGGACGGACCTTAAAAATGCGTTTTAAGGTCTGTCCCCGATGTTGAATTTTGTTAAAA
>JAZQNG010000041.1:0-7431 GCA_045627205.1 Lachnospiraceae bacterium | reverse complement strand
AAGAATCTCTCCATCATATAGATTCTCATAAGTACTCTTGGATCCGCACCATTTTTAGATGCTATATTTTTAATTCTTCCTTTTGCCTGTGCAGATGTTAATCCCATTATAAAAGTACCTCCATATAAGATCTCATTAGTTTTTCTACCCGGAGCATTTGTGCATATTCAAATAGCTTCGTAAGGTTCTTCTCTTTCTTTCTGGCATAAGCTTTAAGTGCTGCATTGAAATCTTGAATCTCGAAGCTATTTCTATTTCTGACAAGGTCACACATAGTTCTTTCCAAATCATACATTGGAATGGTATTACCATCCAAATCAGTTACTTCCACTTTCCCCAAATCAAGACATTCCTTTTTTACAAAGAAAACCTTGTAACCTGCTGCTTTAAGTCTGCTTGTATTGTAACCGGAATAAATAGTAAGTGTTGGTGCCAAAGGTTCTCTGTCAACCAGCCCATAATAATGAAGCGCAGCATCATGGGATATCACAGCTTTGGGGCATCTCATGTGAGCAATCAGTAACGGGTCAACCCATGCATCCTGCGAAGCATAAATACCGCGTGAAATCTGCTCAAAATTATTTTTTTTTAAATAATTGTAAAAATCCGCCTTTGACTGATTACTTCTAGCCACATCTTTTGTTATAATCATTCCTGATTCATCGATAAGATTTTCAATCTCATTCACAGTAATCACCTCCAAACGCACTTATATTGTAATTTATATACGCACGTTTGTAAAGTCATTTTTAACATTCGAGCTTATATTATTTTTAATACACGCACAATATTCCTGAAATAATTATTGTAAGATTTTGGGGTTTTTGAAAATACCTCTATCCTCGTCACTAACAAAACTGTTCATCATATCTGCAAGCTCTGACTTTGTAACGACATCATTAAGCTGATCCATAACATCAGACATCTGTTTTTCAACGGATCCTATATCCATTCGGATTTTGCTAATCTCTGACGTATTCTCAATCGTCTGCATGGAGAGTTGCATAACCTCGCGCTGCCCGATAAGGGATTGGTTGTCAAGGATATAATCCTTCATTTTCTTAAATGTCCGAATAAGGGTCTTGCTTTGTTTAGTGGCAAGTTCTCCTTTTAGGACTGTCATCAGCATGTATAGTCCTTGCTCTGTAAAAACATGCGGATTATACCTACTCTTTGAACTGATATTTGCGGACGAATATTTCGTCCGCAAATCTTCTAGTTCATCGTCTGAAAGCTCAAACATAAAATCCAAATCAAATTTGATAATGTTATGGGTCAATCATTTTTTTCGTGGGATTGTGACAGATGCAATGAAGACGGCGGATAATTCATCACGTTAAGGATCTCCTGCGTGAGAAAATGACCATTGGTATTCAGCTCCTCCACATACATGCCATGGGCAACCCTTCAAGCATAGCTTGAAAGCGTCTCGCTAAAAATGGTCCGGTGGACCATTTTTTAACGCTCACACTGTGAAGCAGTGAATCAACACATTCATTTGGATTCTATGTAAACTATTTTTTCTATAACTATATAAAAATAATAATTATAGTAGAAATGTTGACAAGGCAAAAAATGAAGTGTATTCTTTCTATAAATGTAAAAATAATCAAATTATAGAAAAAATGCGGAGGACAAATGGTAGGAAGAGAGACTGAAAAAGCACCACTCCGCAAGGTAAGAAATAATCTGTATTAACCAAGCAATTAACTAGGGTTTTCAACACTCTTTTACAACCGTAATAACCATAGCGGACAGATTCGCCTTTTGAATTACATCAAGGTCAGCCTTCATGATCAGCATTCCTTTCGTTACTCTGTCATTTTCCGATACGAGCACGTGAAATCCCCTGCCGCCTAATGTGACAGTATCAATTCCTACGTGAATCAGTACATCATTGCCATAATCTGACATGATCCCCAGAGCGTGCTTCGTCTCGGCTATCATATACACCTTCCCGTCGCAAGGCGCATAAACATTTCCATTATCAGGAATGACACCCATGCACTTCCCCAGCATACCGCTTGAGAACGTAGTGTCCGGAATTTCACTCATCCCTACCACCCTGCCGTCTGCCGGAGCACACATAATTTCGGCCCCCAGTCCGGCTTCCTCCTGTGTATCAGACTTCGCAGCCTCAGCCGCAAGTGCTCTGACCCTGCTGATTTTTGAAGGTGATACGGATAGTTCGTCAATGCCCATTTCAAGCAGCCTCGGAACCGCCCACTCATCTCCTCCCAACTCACCGCATATTCCTACCCATATTCCGGCGGCATGCGCATTCTTTATCACCATTTTGATAAGGCGCATTACAGCCTCACTGTGTACATCAAAATAATCGTCCAGTTCTTCCGCCATCCTGTCAACCGCGAGAGTGTATTGTGTCAGATCATTGGTTCCGATACTGAAAAAATCAACCTCGGACGCCAGCCGGTCACTTAGCAGTGCCGCTGACGGAGTCTCTATCATAACACCCTGATCCGGAACGGAATATGACATATCCTCAGTCGCAAGCTCGTCTATTGACTCCTGCAATATCTCCTTTATACGTTCAAGCTCGGCAACCGATGTAATCATCGGATACATAATCTTAACGTCACCGTAACAGGCAGCACGCAGGATTGCACGCAGCTGAGTCTTGAACAGGTCATGTTCTTCCAGACATATCCTTATGGCTCTTTTACCCAGTGCGGGATTCTCCTGGGGTAAAAGCTTAACGCAAGGGCTCTTTTTATCAGCCCCGATATCCATGGTGCGGATTATGACGGTTCTTCCTTCCAGCGCGGTGGCAACGGCCCTGTATACTTCAAACTGTTCCTCCTCTGTCGGAAGTGTCTCGCCCATATACAGGAACTCTGTTCTGAATAAACCTATTCCGTCAGCACCTGCCTCCACGGCATATTCAGCTTCCCTGACGCTTCCAATATTGGCACATATCTTTACACGCCCGTCAAAATCAGCCTCTTCCGGCACGGATTTTTGTATCGCGGATTCATCTATCTGTTTCTTAATCGCATCGGTCGGTTCTATATAAAGCATGGATGCTTCCGTATCTACCGCTATCTCAACTCCGCTCTTTATTCCCTCGCCGGACAAATCCGCGCCAAACAGATAAGGAATCCCATAGTTTCCGCACAGGATAGAAACATGTGACGTTTTGGTTCCCTTTTGGGATACAAAACCCTTAATATTCGTCTTGTCAATCGTGGACACCAGCTCCGGTGTCAATTCGTAAGCACATACTATGGAAGGGGAATCTATTATTATTTCTTCATCCCTTCCCGTCAACTGTCTGCATAGACGCTCTGATATGCCCCTTATGTCGGCACTACGTGCATTAAGATAAGCATTATCCAGCTTTTCAAAATTTGCCGCAAAAGTCCTTCCGGTTTCCGAAACGGCATATTCTCCGCACACTGCCTCCTCGTTGATCATCCGCCTTATTTCTTCAAGGAAGGATTTGTCGTAAAGCATCGCAATCTGAGCATCGATCACGGAAGCAGCCTTGTCATCAGCGTTGTTCCTCGCCTTCTTAAGTATCGAATCAACATTTTTAATCGCTGAGTCCAACCGGTTTAATTCCGAAGCAATATCTGTAACGCTCCGTTTTGTAACATTTATATCATTATCAATCACATAGGCTCTGCCGTATGCATATCCATAAGAGCCTGTTTTTGCCTTAACCGACTTCATACCCAATTCACTCCATCGTCAATGATATTCGCTTTCCGTATAGTTATAAATTAGCATCGAGGAACTCTTTAAATGCCATCAATGCCCTTTCGCTGTCTTTACCCTCAGCCTTAATGTTAAGCACCGTTCCGCACTTTACATTCAAGGTCATCAGTCCGATTACACTGGTAATCTCCGTCTCTTTATCGTTAGCCGCCATCACGATCCTGCTGTCAAATCCCGCAGCCAAATCCACCAGCCTCGCCGCCGGTCTGGCATGAATGCCGTCCTTATCCCTGACCTTGTAGAATATTCCCTTATCCGTTCCGACAGCAAAAAGCATATCACCATGAGCAATGTGGTCAGGTTCAGGTTTCTCAGACACGGATGCCATAACCCGGGAAGGACTTATCGAGAGATATGTAATAATACCGCCTGCTATATAACTGATAATCAGACCAAGAACATATACCAGAATGCTCCTGACCGCCCCCTGAGGGCCAGCAGTCATGACAAATACTCCAAGGATTCCCGAAGGGCCCCAGGTAGTAGATGCTACCTGAAAAAGCATAACCAGTGCACCGCCAAATCCGGCTCCCAGCCCCGCCGTAACAAATGGGCGTCCCATCGGCAGGGTAACACCATATATAAGTGGTTCACCCACTCCCAGGAAGCCCGCCGGAAGCGCTCCCCTGATAACGTTAAGCATGCGCTCATTACCGTATTTTTTTGACTTGATATATATGGCTATTGCTGCACCGACCTGTCCCGCACCGGCCATTGCCAAAGCCGGATAAAGTGTTACGTAGCCAATCTGTTCTAATTGAACGGTATATAATGCCACCAGTCCGTGATGCATACCGGTTGCTACCAGAGGCAGGAACAGGGTTGCGCCCAGGAAACCTGCCACTGCCCGAACAATGGCGTATTCACTCATGCATATCTGCCCGAATCCCCAACATATCCCGCTTGAAATATAACCCACAACCGGCATCAGAATAAACAGATACAGAATCAGGCAAACGAACATTGATAACAGCGGGGTAAATATTATATCCATACTGTCCGGAATATGCTTTCGAATCTTCTTCTCAACAATTGAAAGAATATACACCCCAAGTATCGCAGCAAGTACACCGCCCTTGCCCGAATGTAGAACCGAATCAAGCGGTGAATTCTCATTGTACAGACCAAGGGCTATGGCTATAGTGTTGACATTTTCCAGTGAGGTAATAAGACCAAGCATACCTCCCAGGATCGGGGTAGCCCCGAAACGTTCTGCCGCACGATACCCGGCCCAGGCCGCAATATATGTCATAAAAGACACGTTGACTACCGTCAGCAGCTGGTATAGCAGATTAAGCACCAGCACGTCGGTATACCCGGGGCATAATTGAGCTATAAGCATAGCGAAGCCCGAGCAGAGGCCGGCAACAATGGTTCCGGGAATCAGCGGAACAAATATTTCTCCGAAAACCTTCAATAAATCTCTTATCTTACTCTTCTTTTGACCGTTCTTAACAGATTCTTTATTGGCTTTCCAATCGTTACACGCCATAATCTCCCGCTCACCGGCAGAGGCAATCCCCATCTCGTGACACAGGTCCGCATATTTGCGGCTCTTCCCAGGCCCCACAACTACCTCATATCTGCATGCTGTATCATGTACGACACCTAACACGCCCTCTGTCGATGCCAGCCCGGCTTCATCCACCTTTGATTCGTTCTTTACCTTAAATCGCAACCGGGTCATACAGTTGTTAACCGTATCAATATTGCTGATGCCGCCCAATTCGTCTAAGATTGTGTTAATATCCATATTTCCACCTTTTCATTTTCCTGCGGCCACTACGCTTCGCTGTCCGGCCGGATTAGAGAACCTTATTCTGCTTGTAACACTCGAAAATGTAGATCGGACTATCATAGAAAAAGCTACTGTTGTAGTCATCAATCTTTGGACTGAGAAAGGAGTTATACACCTCCATCAAAGCCTCTATCACATCAATTCCCTTATACTCAACAACGTTCTTTATCAGTCTTCTGTACACCTTCCCGATATCCCAGTGGGAAGGAATAGCGTATCCGCACTCCGCTACATTATCAAATTCGCCGGGTGTAATAACGGCTTCCTCGATAAACGTCTCGCTGACGGTATCAATATTGTCGCAATGATAAACATCCGCCAGTTCAAATATCTTTCTTATCCTGCCTTCCCCCAGGCGGTTCACAACATCGGACCTCTTGTTCCTGGTTCTGCGGGAAATGTACTCGATTAAGCCACAAGTAAAAAGGAGATTATTATCTGATTGTGATTCTCTACCCTGTCCAACCATCACTTTACCTCCTCATATCCTCTATAATTCAGACACTTTATGGCTTCCTCTGTGCAAAATACTATCTGATGTGTCGGATATTTGAACCTGGCCATACTCCAGAACTGCTCTCTCGTAATAGTTCCATCTATATAATCCGATACATATGTGTATATCTGATCATCCGCCATAGCACCAATCACTATATCATAATCGTGTTCTTCTCCGCTTCTGCATGCCACAATAAAATCCAGCCACTTCTCGGTCATACCCGTGAATTCCAGCACCTTAAGGTTCTCTAACATCCTTACATCATATATGGAGACAATCCCGGTATCGAATCGCCTTGCCCATTTTTGTGCTTGCTCCTTGATAACAGTGCAGTAAAATCCTGTACCAAAATCCTTAGTATTCTTATTGGTCCGTATCTCCGGTTTCTTAAGGACTTGATCTCCACCGTGATACACTGTCATCATCGCCATATAACCTCTTCCTTAGATGTTTTATGTAGTTGTTATGTATGTGTTTTTTAATGTCATAATATTCTTTTTGCTCAAAAAATCAACGTTATCCGCCGGTCTTCCGAAGTCGGTAAAAGGACTTCCTACTGTCTGTCACAGATAAATCCCAACATCATGAGTCCAAGGTAAAATCAGCAGCAAACCAGGTTTGTCTGTCTCTATCGTGGTCCTCTTCTCCCGTTTCACCGACTATCTTATCTATCCATGCTATTCCAAAAACAAATTTGTTCTCTACAGTATTTGCTAATATTTTGTATGACATTCCATTATCAAGATAATCCGCATCATAGTCATACTTATCTGACCATCTTCGCCCGTCCGGAAGGTAGCCTGTTTCAGCCTGCAGACATATCGACATCTTTTCACCTTTATCGGTATAAAATGCCTGGCACTCGATATCCTCTCCGCTTTCCGGTCCCCTTTCAGTGTAAACCATATCGGGGATGAAACATTTTATTTCATGCTCTTTCCCATCAGGCACAAACTCCACAATTATTCGATAACAGCCAAGCACATCCGAATAATTTGTATTCTTTTCTTTTTCAACCACCGAATATGTAACAGGCTTCTCATCAAGTAATATTACTATGTCTCCAAAAGGTGTATGAATGTGAACCCCCTCCTTCATGGTACAATTTGATTATTCTTTAGTCCGTATGATCAAAAATCTACGCATCTCGGCTTCCGGTAACTTATCTACTACTTTTTCAGTACATCTGACCAAGTTCTATAAATTTTATCTCTTCCGTTTCCTTTTCGGTAAATCCTGCTCTGGAAAAGAAAACATACTTGTAACAGTTAAGTCCGGTCGCTTTAACCTGGCTTATCTCCGTTTCGATTACTTCCTTTGATGTCTTCTTCTTTCTGAATTTAACCTCATAAAAGCTGTATCCTTTTTCATCTAAAGAAACTACATCAAATTCACC
>JAZQNG010000040.1:0-12942 GCA_045627205.1 Lachnospiraceae bacterium | reverse complement strand
TAACACAAGTTAGTAAGGCCCCTTGAAGACGACGAGGTAGATAGGGCAGGTGTGGAAGTGCAGTAATGCACGGAGCTGACTGCTACTAATAGGCCGAGGGCTTGACCTGAAGGTTCAGGCTGATGTCAGTCTTGTTCTTTTATGTTTGTTTTAAAATGTATTGACAATTGGAAATGATAGTAGTATTATTTTTTCCTGTAATGAGTGTTTAAACAAAGCGAAATTTATATTTCGCTATTTGTTTTTAACAATATTCCTCGATAGCTCAATGGTAGAGCACTCGGCTGTTAACCGAGGGGTTGTTGGTTCGAGCCCAACTCGGGGAGTTAAAATAATCCCCAATCGGATTATTTTTTTTATACTATATGGCTCCGTGGTCAAGCGGTTAAGACATCGCCCTTTCACGGCGGTAACACGGGTCCGATTCCCGTCGGAGTCATTTTGTAGATTTTGCCTTACGGCAAAGTCTTTTTTTATTTCATAGATAGTTCCCTTTTGATTTTAAAGATACATACGAATTTCAAAGGAACGCCGAGGCTGAGCTGAGAGATGTATTTGCAACAAGAACTCCGGTGCCGGTTTCTTATAAGAGTAATGATGCTATATTATGGCAGCTTGTAAGGAATGGTAAAATAAACATCGATAACCTTAGTGATAACAAGCGGGAATCCTCGGTAATTCAATTACCGCACAAGCGTGTGCAACATTAATTACCATATGGTATGGTCTGTAAAGTACAGACGAAAGATACTCACCGGAGAGGTTGAAGCGTATCTCAAAGAACTTGTCCGGCAGATTGCTGACGACAAAGGGTTCCCAGTGCAGCTGTTTGAATGCGGCGAGTGTGACCATGCTGACGCAGTCGGGGCGTATAATATTCTGCGAAAGAGCTGTGCCGTATCAGGCGCAGTAATAAACATGCCCGTATCCGGGCTGAACAACATAAAAGTAATAAAAGTAGCTGTGTAACCCGAAAGGGTAGCAGTAAGTGTGTCATGGACGCACCTTGGGACCTACGCGGCGTAAGCCGCGCGCACCTGATGCTCGGTAATTCAATTACCGATGTAGTTCACCCAGAGTGCATAATAGTTTGTATTGACATTACACTGTTATCCGTTATAATAAATCAAAAGACAGAGAAAGTGCTTGACATTGAAGGGGAGAAGGGGAATGATTTACAGAGCAGAGCAGAGCAGAGTAGAGCAGAGCAGAGCAGAGCAGAGCAGAGCAGAGCAGAGCAGAGTAAGTCCTTTTTGTCTTTTTGCGCTTGCAGTGAAAGGTTAAGAAAGAATAATTACGGACCTATGAGGTGCATTTGTGCATGATATAGGTCTGTTTTTATATAAAAAATAATATGGAGGAATAGAGCAATGAAGACAAGGAACTGTAGGAAAATTTTCATGGTACTGACAGCGTCAGTACTGTGCCTTCTGGCAGGACTGTTCATAAGCCCCATGAAGGCGGAGGCAGCCACGAAGGCAAAAGTGGTACTGGAGTTCACCGATGGCACGAAGAAGACATGGAAAACGGGTGATTCGAAGATTAAGCTCGGAAAAAAGACGCTTGCTTATGTTTATTTCGGTGAGTATCCCCAGACCGAGGTGACCGGGAAGAAGCTGACCAAGGCGATAAAAAATGCCGACTATGATGAGAACGGAATAGCCAAGGTAAAGGGTGTGAAGTACAAGAGGATAAACAGAGAGGATGCAACCAATGTATTTGATTCTTCAGAAAGAGGTTTTGTATCACATTATGACTATGACTGGGCAGGCAAGGACTATTCCTACTTTATGCTTGAACCCATAAAGTGGCGTGTCCTTTCAAACAAAAAAGGTACTGTACTGCTTCTGTCCGAATATGGTCTTGATGACCAGAAGTACAATGAAAAATATGTAGACATCACCTGGGAAGAGTGCACCCTCCGTACATGGCTCAACGACACGTTCTTAAAGTCAGCCTTCAATGCAAAGGAGAGGAAGCTGATAAAGACAACTACGTTGGTGAATGCTGACAATAATGATGCTGAAGGCGGAAAAAATACAAAGGATAAGGTGTACCTGCTTTCACTCTCTGACATAGTGAAATTTATTTTTGATGATAATCTTCACACATATGATATCAAACGCCGCTGTTCATTAACAGATTTTGCAAAGGCAATGGGGGCAGTTTCAGCTTATGGCACAGATGACTATACAAAGACGACACGTACGACAGAGGAGGGGAAATGGGCCGGCATATGGTGGCTCCGTTCGCCCGGTACAGACAACAACATGGCCATGTACGTGCCCTACAATGGCTACATCGACAGTCTCGGCTCCAGCGTCGACGACGGCCTCCGCGCCGTGCGTCCCGCCCTGCAGCTTAATCTGTCATCTGTAATCGGTTAATCTGAAAAGGTTTTATTAATCTGTAATCTCAAATCTTTTAATCGTATATTATTGATCATAGATCAAAAAAACTGAAATGATAAAGAGAAAGAAAAAGCATATGGCATCGTATCATGAAAAAAAGTTTGAAAAAATATTTTCAAACTAAGAGATTGGTGCAAAGAACGCACCAATTAATGTTCCAAATTTACTTAAAATTTGAAACATTAATTAACTGCTCCATGAGCAACTCATTACATTCGTTGCATTAGGAGGAAAAACGAAGAACTTAAGATATTTACGGTGGTAAGGGATCTGTGCGGCCGGGTCTATAAGATAATGGAGAAATCCCCAAAGCGGTTCAGGTATACGCTGGTGAATGAAATAGAACGTCTTGCACTTGACTGTATGGAAAACCTATACCGTGCAAACCGTGTTAAGCCTGATGGCAAGAACATGAGAAACCCGAATTAACTTAAACTTCCCGTTTGGTGCGGACAGCCTTCCCGCTGAAGCGTGCAGGCTGTTCCGTTTAAGCGGAATACGCAATATCGGAGCAATATAAAAAAACAGACCGGATTCTCTATTTCTTGAGCATCCTGTCTGTTTTGATTTGTCTGTAGTTTTGTTTATTTATTTAAATGCGGTGGTTTCCCTTTCTACGAGACTGCCATAGAATAGTGATTTTTTGGGCATTTCCTGACCATTCAGTACCCCCATGAGTGTGTTCACAAGTTGATGTGTCATGGGCTCAAGCTTATTGTCGATTGACGTCAGGGAAGGTGTGGAGCAGGAGCACAGTACGGAATTGTTATATCCGATCACGGAAAGATCTCCGGGAACCGAGAGTCCTTTTTTATTTGCATATTTTAATGCACCGATTGCTAATGCATCCTCCGAGGCAATTACACCTCTGAAAGAGTGAGTTTTTGATATTTCTTCGAAATATGCAGCAACATTGTCTGTATCGTATATCTGACCGTTATATTTGTATGCTCTTTTCTGGTAGTCCTTTATCCCTGCAGTTTTCATTGCATCCAAAAATCCGTTCAGCTTTCTTAAACCGGAGTAGGACTCAGAATTGTAGACGTAAACGATATTTTTAATGCCGGATTTTATCATTTTTGTAGTGGCTTCATAGGTTGTAGAGTAATCATCACACAGGGTACTGTAAACATTATCGTAATCGGAAGCCGCATTCAACAGCATTACAGGTACTTTTTTGGCTGCCTGCCGGATGTAATCGTTTTCCTCGTCCGTCCTGCTTATGAAATAAGAACCGACAAGGATGATGCTGTCAACTTTTTTTGAAAGAATAAGGTTTAGATAATGTTTTTTAATGTCTGCATTATGTCCGGTACAGCAGAGAAGAGCCTCATATCCGTTTGCCTGAAGCTCCTCCTCTATATAGTAAACTGCCTTTGCCAGATAAATATCAGAGGAATCAACACATAGAATACCGATTGTATTGAGCGTGTGAAGGCCCATTCCCCTTGCAAATGCATTGGGTGCATAGCCATATTCTTCTATAACTTTCAATACCTTTTCACGGGTTGCTGAACGCACATTTGTGGCTCCGTTGAGGACTCGTGAAACTGTGGCAATGGAAACACCGGCTTTTGCCGAGATATCATAAATGGTGAGTGACATGGTTACCTCCACGATTTTTTGAAAAATATGATAATGATTAAATGAAGCTTCTGAAAGAAGAAAGCATTCTGCGATTGACAAATGTTAATTTTATGTAATCGCATACATTCTTTTTATTCATTATATATCTAATCTTTTAATGTTTCAAGCACTAAAAATTGCAGATTTTTAAACAAAAAGTGCGCTTTTTGCCTTAAGGCATTGATTTGTTGCCTGAAAAACAATATACTAAATTTGAGAAAATATAAAATATAGTGTTTACTTTTTATATAGCAGGGTGTACAATGTTCTATGTAAACGCTTACAAAATTCTCGGAGGTTGTTTTGATGGAAACTTTTGTAACATCAGATTTTATGCTGCACAATGAAACGGCGCGTTACCTGTATTCAGAGTATGCAGATATAAACAAGGTCCCGATAATTGACTATCACTGTCATATCAGTCCTAAGGATATTTATCAGGATATCAGGTATGAAAATATCACCAGACTCTGGCTTGGCGGTGACCACTATAAATGGCGTCAGCTCAGGACATGTGGTATAGGAGAGGAATACATTACGGGAGCGGCTTCTGACTATGAGAAATTCAGAAGCTGGTGCTCGATTATGCCTATGCTTATCGGAAATCCGCTTTATCACTGGTCACACATGGAGCTGAAATATTATTTTGGTTATGAGGGTATAATCAACCCGGAAAGCTGCGATGAAATCTGGCAGCGTGTTAACGGTATGCTTGCCAATCCCGATTTTTCAGTAAGAAATCTTATAAAAAAATCAAATGTGAAGGTAATCTGTACTACGGACGACCCGGTTGATTCGCTTGAATGGCATCAGAGGCTTAAGGAGGAGGGATTTGAAGTTAAGGTTCTTCCCGCCTGGCGTCCGGACCGTGCAATGTATATTGAAAAGAGGGATTTTCCTGAATATATTGCAAAGCTGTCAGAGGTTTCAG
Source organism: Lachnospiraceae bacterium (assembly GCA_045627205.1). Classification (GTDB taxonomy): domain Bacteria; phylum Bacillota; class Clostridia; order Lachnospirales; family Lachnospiraceae; genus RUG11977. The sequence continues at coordinate 7,974 of JAZQNG010000040.1, read as the reverse complement.
GAGTCGGCATAAATTCCTTTGAAGACCTCAAACAGGCCCTTTGCAACAGAATGGATTATTTCAGGGAGAATGGCTGCTGTCTTTCAGACCATGGGCTGGAATATGTCATGTATGATCCGGCATCGGAAAAAACAATTGATCAGATTTTCAAAAAGGCATTGAAGGGAGAAAATATCACTCGGGCAGAGGAATTAAAGTACAAGTATGCATTTCTCCTTTTTATGGCACACAAATATGAGGAATATGACTGGACGATGCAGCTTCATTATGGTGTAAAACGTGATAACAACCGTTTTATGTTTAATGAAATCGGTCCTGACACAGGCTTTGACTGTATAAGCAATTACACGCCTTCCTCGCAGCTTGCGGATTTTCTGAATGCTGTAGGGGCTGAAGGTAAGCTGCCGAGAACAATTTTGTATTCACTTAATCCTGAGGATAATACGACAATCGGTTCCGTAATGGGCTGCTTTCAGGGCGGCGGAATTCCAAACAGGATCCAGCACGGCTCGGCCTGGTGGTTTAATGACCATGCCGATGGTATCAGAAATCAGCTAAAAGCACTTGCTGCCTCCTCCTGTCTTGGAAATTTCATTGGGATGCTTACGGATTCCAGATCATTTGTCTCTTATGTCCGTCATGATTATTTCAGAAGGCTTCTTTGTGATATCATTGGCGAATGGGTTGAACGCGGAGAATATCCGTATGATGAAAATGCCTTAAAAAGGATAATAGAAGGTATTTCATATAAGAATGCCGAGGAATATTTTAAATTCAAATAAGAGTGGAAAAGAGAATGGCTTTATGAATGAAATAGTTGAAAAAATCAAAAAATTAGGGATAATTCCGGTAGTTGTATTAAATGATGTTTCGGAGGCTGAACCGGTAGCGGATGCCCTTTGCAGGGGCGGACTTCCGGTTGCTGAGATTACCTTCAGAACTGATGCTGCGGAGGAATCAATCCGTGCAATCTGCAGGAAATATCCTCAGATGCTCGTGGGTGCAGGAACTGTTTTAAGTACCGAACAGGTTGACAGGGCTGTAAATGCAGGTGCTGCTTTTATTGTCAGTCCGGGCTTTAATCCCAAGGTGGTTCAGTATTGCCTTGACCGGAGCATTCCGATTGTGCCCGGCTGTAACAATCCTTCAAATATGGAAATGGCGCTGGAGATGGGACTTGATACCGTTAAGTTTTTCCCTGCGGAGCAGTCAGGAGGGATAAAGGCCATCAAGGCTATGGCTGCGCCTTATGTGAATCTGAAATTTATGCCGACCGGCGGAATTAACGCAAAGAACATAAATGATTACCTCGCGTTTAACAGGGTTATTGCCTGTGGTGGCAGTTGGATGGTTTCAGGTGAGCTGATTAAAAACCGTGAATTTGATAAAATCTGCGAGCTCACAAGGGAAGCAGTAATGACAGTTCACGGGTTTGAGCTTAAGCATATCGGTATTAATTGTGAAAATGAAGTAGAGGCCGATGATACGGCGGAGAGCTTTGAAAGGCTGTTCGGATTTACTAAAAAAACAGGGAATTCGTCTGTTTTTGCAGGCTCCTTTATTGAGGCCATGAAGACTCCTTATCTTGGTCAAAAGGGGCATATTGCAATCGGCTGTAATAATATGGACAGGGCTGTGGCTTATCTTGAGGCAATCGGTACGGAAATTGATATGGCTACAGTAAAATATGATGCGAAAAACAATTTAATGTCTGTTTATCTGACGGGTGAAATTGCGGGCTTTGCCGTTCATCTGGTACAGAAGGCATGAAATGCAGAAGATAAAGGATGGTAAAGGTTATGAGTAAAAAAATAATAACAATGGGTGAAATCATGCTTAGGTTGTCTACGCCCGGCAACGAAAGGTTTATTCAGGCAGATGAATTTGATGTCAACTATGGCGGTGGAGAGGCAAATGTTGCAGTTTCACTCGCAAATTTCGGATATGCTACGGAGTATGTTACGGCGGTTCCCGCCAATCCGATAGGAGAATGTGCTGTTGCGGCATTGCGTAAATATAATGTTGGGACCGATTATATCAGCCGTTCAGGCGAGCGTCTCGGAATTTACTATCTTGAATCCGGTTCGGCAATGCGTCCTTCGAATGTTGTTTATGACAGAGCACATAGCTCAATTTCAACTGCGGAAGCTTCAGAATTTGATTTTGATAAAATTTTCGGCGATGCGGATTGGTTCCATTTTACCGGAATTACTCCCGCTGTATCGGATTCGGCCGCAGAACTGACAAAAACAGCCTGCATTGCGGCTAAAAAAGCAGGAGTGACCGTATCCTGCGACCTTAATTTCAGGAAGAAGCTCTGGAGCCCGGAAAAGGCTAAAAAGGTAATGACCGATCTGATGCAGTACGTGGATGTCTGTATCGGAAACGAAGAGGATGCTGAAAAGGTTCTTGGCTTTAAGGCGGAGTCAACGGATGTTACCAGAGGCGAGCTGAATCTTGCAGGCTATGAGGATGTGTTTAACAGAATGGCGGACACCTTTGGCTTCAAATATATCATTTCGTCCCTGCGTCAGTCGAATTCTGCTTCGGATAATGGCTGGTCCGGCTGTATCATGGATGGAAAAACCAGAGAATTCTATCATTCAAGGACCTATTCGATTCGTCCGATAGTTGATCGTGTCGGCGGCGGTGACAGCTTTGCGGCGGGCTGCATATGCGGACTTTTGGACGGAAGGGATATGAAGGAGGCTCTTGAATTCGGTGTTGCTGCTTCGGCTCTGAAGCATACGATTCCCGGAGATTTTAATTTTGTTACAAGGGCTGAGGTTGAAAATCTTGCAGCCGGTGATGGTTCAGGAAGAGTTCAGAGGTAAATTATTAAAAAAATATAAAAAAAGTGTAGAAGAATATAAATATGTATGCTATTATTATCAATGCTTGATTAAGCTATTTGATAAGGAGGAGGATTTTTTATGAAGAGAATATTGGTAATAGTATGCATGATTGCTGCATTATTCTGTCTTGGGGGCTGCAATATGGAAATCAGCCTTGAAATTAAGGCTGACGGTACTGTCAAGTCTGATGCGAAATATTATGTTTCATTGGACGATTATAAAGCAATTTCTTCTATGTTAGGCTCTGTGTCTGAGGCAGGCAGCATACAGCTTCCTGAGATTAATAAACTTGAGGACCTTAAGGCTCTTATGGAGCAGAAGCTCGGTAAAGAGCTTACCGTCAAAAAAGTGGGTGGCGTTGAGATGCTTGTTGTTCCTGAGTCGGCTTTTGACTCCAAAATTAACAGCACAGATTTGTTTGAGGGCGCAGAACTTACACCCCAGAAGTTTTATGCAAAGCTGAACGATGATAGTGTATCGGCATCTGATTATTCAGGTATTATAGATATCCCTGATGCTGCAATGAAGAGCATTGAGAAGATGATTCAGGCTACCTATGTTGTTAAAATGCCTTATGAAATAGAAAAAACGAACGGTAAGGTTGCAGCAGACGGTAAGACTGTTACCTTCACGGTTGATTCAAAGTTCAGTGATGATGCCATTTATGCCTATACCAAGGCACCTGATACAAAAAATGATGCTGAAAAGAGCAAGATTTCAGTTTCCGGCGTAAAGGGAAGCTATATTGTTAAGTCGAAGATCAAGGTTACGGCTGATGAAAAGATTAAATCCTTTAAGCTCAACGGAAAAAAGCAAACGAAATACAGCGTAAAGATTACAAAAGACGGAAAATATAAGGTTGTAGTCAAGACCGCAGACGAAACGTTCAAGAAGACATATATCAGGGATACTAAGGCACCTACAGTAAAGGGTGTTTCAGATGGAAAGACCTACAAGAAGACGGTTACGATTAATTTCTCGGATGCTACATCGGGCATTAAGTCTGCAACGCTGAACGGAAAGAAGATTTCAAGCGGTAAAAAGGTGAAAAAGAGCGGAACCTATACGCTTGTTGTTACCGATAAGGCAGGCAACAAAAAAACTGTGAAATTTACTATCAAGAAATAAAGAAAATGTTTGACAGATAAGTGATTTTAGTATATAATTAATCCGTTGCTTGTAAAAAAGGCAACGGATATTTTGGCTCCGTGGTCAAGCGGTTAAGACATCGCCCTTTCACGGCGGTAACACGGGTCCGATTCCCGTCGGAGTCACTAAACGGAGTATCCGTTTTCTTTTGAGAGAAAGACAAATTAGGACCTTTAGCTCAGTTGGTTAGAGCAACCGGCTCATAACCGGTCGGTCCCGGGTTCGAGTCCCCGAAGGTCCATCACAGCTGTTTGTTTTCGATTTCTTATAAATCGGGGTGAAATGGCTGTAATCGGGAATCCGGTTCCCGAATGTTTTCTTATGAGTTTGTTATGGCCCAGTGGCTCAGTTGGTTAGAGCGCCGCCCTGTCACGGCGGAGGTCACGAGTTCGAGTCTCGTCTGGGTCGTTCGTATTTCGAAGTATAGTTTCGGAATGCGTTCGGATTTATTCATTTGTTTGGGATCTTAGCTCAGCTGGGAGAGCATCTGCCTTACAAGCAGAGGGTCATAGGTTCGAGCCCTATAGGTCCCATTGCTGTTTATCAGCATTGCGGCGGTCTTTTGACTGACTGCTTGGACATATCTGTTGACTGCATGTGCAGTACTTCGTTCGTATATGTCATGCCGGCGTGGCGGAATTGGCAGACGCCCGGGACTTAAAATCCCGTGAGACTCACCTCTCGTACCGGTTCGACCCCGGTCGCCGGCATTTTTATAAGTAAATTATCTGGTCAATGTCGTTAAGTTTTCAGTAAAAATGCTGACCTATGGAAAACTGGCAGGAAGGTTTAAACTTTCCTGCTTTTTCTGTATTTTCGGGGAAGGGGGATTTGATTATGGCAGGTAAATTTTCGGCTGTAGCCGCAACTGAGTGCAGCAGGGACTGGGAAGCGCTGATTTCGCGTCAGACACCGATATACAGGCGTGATGATGATATCCGCAGTCCTTTTGCAAGAGATTATACGAGGGTGCTTCATTCACTGGCATACCGTCGCCTGAAGCATAAAACCCAGGTGTTTTTTGCAGGTGCCGGCAACGACCATATCTGTACAAGAATAGAGCATGTGGCCCATGTAGAGTCTGTGGCCTCTACAATAGCCATGTCTCTTGGCCTGAACGAGGAGCTTGTAAAGGCAATGGCCCTGGCCCACGACCTCGGGCATGCTCCCTTTGGACATCAGGGAGAGGGCATTTTAAATAAAATAGCCCATGATAATATATACCCGGATAGTGCTGAAGATGAGAACGTTTTCTGGCATGAGAAAAATGGCGTTTATTTTGTGGATAAGGTTGAATTGCTGCCCGATAACGAGGCGAAGCTGAGAAACCTTAACCTGACCTATGCGGTTCGTGACGGTATTATTTCACACTGTGGTGAGCTTGACAAGAACAGGCTTTTTCCAAGGAAGGAATTCATAGACCTTGAGGATTTTACAAAACCCGGCCAGTACGAGGCAGTAACCTGGGAGGGGTGTGTTGTTAAATTAGCAGACAAAATTGCATATCTCGGACGGGATATTGAGGATGCAAAGCTGCTTGGATACTTCAGTCCGGAGCAGGAAAAAATGCTTGAGGAGATGGCAGGAAGGTGTGGAAATCAGAAGGCTATCAATACGACGGTCATTATGCATAATATGATCATAGACCTGTGCAGTAACAGCTCTCCGGAGGAGGGGCTGGGGCTTAGCTGCGGGATGTCGGAGATGATGAACGAAATAAAGAAGTTCAATTATGATAATATTTACAAAAATCCCCGCCTGATGCCCTTCCAGAAGTATTCTGATCTTGTTTTGAACAGTATATTTGACAGGCTTGCAAAATTATTTTGCGGAGCAGATACCCTGCAGCAGACTGCGGACCGGAATTATTACGGACTCAGATTTGTTGAGTATTTTGCTGAGTGGCTGGCTCAGTATTGTGAGGAAGAGGCAGTTGTGAAAAATGACAGGTTTGCCGGAATTGCACGCAGCTGCATCAATGAAAAAATCTACGGGAATCTGGAAAAAAGGGAGCTGTATCTTCAGGCTGTTATTGATTTTATTGCCGGGATGACAGATAATTTCGCAATTGAAGCCTTTGAGGAGCTTTTGAAATGCTGAGTGATAAACTGAATTCAGCAGATTCATGAATTTTGCCAGTGATTAGCCTGGGAGTATATGTCATGATAAACATGAGCAAATCATTTCATTCGTTGCATTAGGAGGAATTATGAAAATACTGGTGTTGGGCGGCACAAGATACTTTGGGATACACATGGTGAACAGGCTGCTTGAAGAGGGGCATGATGTGACAATAGCAACAAGGGGCACTACACCGGATAAGTTTGGCTCAAAAGTGCAGCGGATATGCTTGGAAAGGACTGATGAAAATAGCGTAAGGAATGCGTTGAAGGGACGTCACTTCGAGGCTGTAATAGACAAGATAGCGTACTGTTCAAATGATATCCGGTATGTAATGGATAATGTCGATTGTGAAAAGTATATCTATATGTCAAGCACATCTGTATATAATCCCAAAAGGCTTAATACCATGGAAAATGATTTTGACGGGTATTCAGGTGAGCTTGTCTGGTGCGACAGAATGACATTTCCATATGACGAAATAAAAAGACAGGCAGAATACGCCTTATGGCAAAGGTATGCAGACAGAAACTGGATAGCGGTCAGATATCCGTTTGCAATAGGAAAAGATGATTATACAAACAGGTTCAGATTTTATGTTGAGCATGTCATGAAATCAATTCCGATGAATGTTGATAATATAGATTGCCGGATGAGTTATATTCGTTCTGATGAGGCAGGCTTTTTTATTTCGTTTCTGAAGGATAAGACGGTTGAAGGTGCGATTAATGGCTGTGCAGATGGAACTATATCACTTAGGGAGATTATAGAATATGTTGAAAAAAGAACGGGTAAGAAAGCATTGATTGATAAAGCAGGAGATAGCGCACCCTATAATGGAGAACCTGAATATAGCATTAATACACAAAAGGCAAAAGGACTGGGGTTTGAATTTTCAACATTATCGGACTGGATTTATGACCTGATTGAATACTATATTTTTACGGTTGCAAATACGAATTAAAATATTAATCGGATTAAAACCTGAATTATATAATTGATTACAAATTGAATTGAAAATGGGAATAAAGGGATTAAAAGCGAATTAATGAAAAAGGAGTCTGTCACTAATGGAGAAATTTATTAAAAAAGGTCCGTCCCCAATGAAGAAAATATACCTGTCGGAGCTTGAAGCGGTTGTATTTGATATGGACGGCGTGATTTTTGATTCTGAGAGGGGCTGTCTTGATGTTTGGCTGACGATTGCCGCGGAAAATGGGCTTAAGGATATGGAGGACGTGTTTAAAAGGTGTATCGGTACAACCGTGGTGGCTACGCGCAGTATTCTTAAGGCGGCATATGGAGAGGATTTCCCGGTTGAGGATTTTATGCAGAGGGCGCATGTTATGTTTCATGAGCGATATGATGACGGTCGGCTTCCGGTTCTTCCCGGGGCTGAAAGAATCCTGAAAACACTGAATGAGTATGGCATTCCGGTGGGGCTTGCTTCTTCAACAAGGAATGCAACTGTCCACCGGCAGCTGACGGATGCCGGATTGATTAAATATTTTACCGATATTACCTGCGGGGATATGCTGAAGGTGAGCAAGCCTGAGCCTGATATTTATCTGCTTGCCTGTAAAAATCTTGGTGTTAATCCGGCAAAGACTGTTGCAATTGAGGATTCCTTTAACGGTATCCGTGCCGCTTACCGTGCCGGGATGCTTCCTGTGATGGTACCGGATCTGATTCCGGCTGACGATGAAATGCGGCAGCTGTCCTATGAGATTTATGACAATCTGAATGAGGTTGTGGAGAACCTCGTAATGTAATTCTACATCGGGGACGGACCTTTTTTAGCAAAATTCTACATTGGGGACGGACCTTTTTTAACAAAATTCTACGTCGG